>JBEIQK010000159.1:0-10389 GCA_040376505.1 Alphaproteobacteria bacterium
CGGTGCGCGCCGCCTTGCCTCCCGGGGTGGCCACCCCCACCCAGACTGTTCAAGACGGCATGGCCTCGGCGGTGGCCTGCGCCGAAAGCGTGCTCCAGGGCGCCGAGACCCTCTTTGTGTCGGTGGGCGACAGCCCGCTGCTCTCGGCCGCGGCGATCCAGTCGCTGCTGCGCCGACAGGCCGAGACGGGTGCCGCCGCCGTCTTCCTCACCGCCCGTTTTCCCGAGCCCCTGCCCTACGCCCGGGTGCTGCGCGGGCCCGATGGCGCCCTGCTCGCCTGCAAAGAGGAGCGCGACTGCACCCCCGAAGAGGCGGCCACGCCCTACTACCTGTCGAGCCACTATGTCTTTGACGCCGCGGCGCTCTGGCGCCACCTGCCGGCGGTGGTCCACCACCCCGAGACGGGCGAGCGCTACCTGACCGACGTGCTCCCCGCGATGCTGGCGGCCGGCGAGCGGGTCGAAGTCGTGGAGATCGAGGACTGGACCGAGCTCGTCGGGCTCAACACCCCCGAAGAGGTGGCCTGGGCCGAGGCCCTGCTGGCCGGTCGCCGGGCGGGCGGGGGCTGGAGCGGCCTCGCCCCCACGGTGGACGCCCGGGCGCGGCCCGATGGCGCCAGCCTGCGGGCAGAATTCTCCCGCTGGGCCGGGCGCCCGCCCACCCTGCGCTCCCTCGCACCCGGGAGGGTAAACCTGATCGGTGAGCACACCGATTACATCGAAGGTCTCGCACTCCCCGCCGCCATCGACCGCTACGCCCAGGTGGCTCTGGCCCCCCGCGCCGACCGCCTGCTGCGGGCCCGGGCGTTAGACCTGAACGAAGAGCAGACCCTCGACCTCGACGCGCCCCTCCCCGAAGAGCTGCCCGGCTGGGCTCGCTTCGTCGGCGGCGCCGCCGCGGTGCTGGGCGGCCTCTCCCAGGGGGCCGACCTTCTGTTCACCAGCTCGGTGCCGATCGGCGGTGGCCTCTCCTCGTCGGCGGCCCTCTCGGTGGCCCTGGTGAACGGACTGGCCGCCCTGAACCAGCAAGCCCTCGAGCCCGCGGCCCTGGCCCGCCTCGCCCAGCGGGTGGAGCGCGAGCACATCGGCCTCTCCTGCGGGATGCTCGATCAGCTCGCCTCCGCCGGCGGCGTGGCCGGGCATTTTCTGCGCCTCGACTTTCAGGCCCAGACGGTCAGCGCCATCCCGGGAAACCTGAACGGTCATGCCCTGGTGGTGCTCTTCACCGGGGTCAAGCGGGCCCTGGCCGCCAGCGCCTATGAGGAGCGGGTGCGCGAGTGCGCCCTGGGCATGGCCCTCCTCGGGGCGGTGGTGCCCGATCTGCGCAGTCCGCGCGACATCCCTGCAGGGCTGCTCGCCGATCAGCCCCTGCCCCTGCGCCGCCTCCGCCACGGCCACACCGAGAACGCCCGGGTGGAGGCCGCCTGCGCCGCCCTCCTGGCCGGCGACATGGTGGCCTTGGGCCGCCTGCTCACCGAGAGCCACGCGAGCCTGCGCGACGACTACGCGGTCTCCTGCGAAGAGCTCGACGCCGCCGTGCTCTACGCCAGCAGCCGCCCCGGCGTTCGGGGGGCGCGCCTCGTGGGCGCGGGCTTTGGCGGCTCGGCCCTGGCCCTGGTGGAGGCCGACAAGGCCGATGCCTTCGCCGACGACTGGGCCATCGCCCAACGGGCGCTCTTTCCCCATCCTGCCGCCGCCTGGGTCGTCACCCGGGTCGGCGGGGCCGAGGTCTTGCCATGGCTCGATTGATCTTCGTCCTTCTGTCTCTGTCCTGCGGCGGCAAGTCCGGGCCGGCCGGCGGGGGCGGCGACTGCGCGGAGGTGCCCACCCACGGCTCGCTGCGGGTGGGGCCCGACGCCGCCGACAACCTCACGCTCACGCTCGAGGGCTGTCGACTGGGCACGCTGAGCGCGGCGGTGGTGGGCAGCGGAGATCTGTCGCTCGACTGGCGCGACATCGGCGAGGGCTGGCAGCCGGTGCTCACCGCCGGGGCGGGCGGCGCCACGGTGGAGGGCCTCAGCCTGCGCGGCGTGCTGCCGCTGGGCGGCGTGGGCGAGGTGGTGCTCTGGCGACAGGGCTACCAGAGCTGGAGCTGGTCGGGGGTGACGGCCCTGCCCGACCGTGTGGAGATGGACGGTGCCCTGCCCGCCGTAGACGGCGACGGCGACGGCATCGACGTGGTCAACGAGATCGAAGGCACGAGCTGGTGGGTGGGCCTCGTGGGCCGGGCCCAAGGGGGCAGCCTGCTGATGGGCGCCCTGTCGGCGACCAAGACGCGCTTCTACACGGCCTTTGCCCCCTCCGGCGACGGCGTGGAGGCCTGGGCGGTCTGGGAAGACGGACCCATCGCCCTGGCCGAGGGGGAGTCGCTGCACCTCGACCCGATCTACCTCGGTTTTGACGACGACCCGGCGGCCATGCTCGCCAACTATGCCGACGCCGCCGCGCAGATCACGCCGCCGCCCCCCTTGCCGGCGGCCCCGCCCCTGGGCTGGACGAGCTGGTACCAGTACTATGACGCCGTCACCGAAGACGATCTGCGCCTCAACCTGGACAGCGCCCTGGCCAAGTCGACGGCCCCGGGGCTCAGCCCCCTCGGCCTGATGCAGCTCGACGATGGCTGGGAGACCGGCTGGGGCGACTGGACGGCCAATGAGAAATTCCCCTCGGGAATGGGGGCGCTGGCCAGCGAGATCGCCGCCGCCGGCCTGGAGCCGGGTCTGTGGATGGCGCCCTTCTATGTCTCCACCGACACCGAGATCTTTGCCCAACACCCCGACTGGTGGGTGCGCGACGCCATCGGGGTGCCGATCACCTACACCAACGCCGGCCAGCAGCTCGTGATCATCGACACCACCGTGCCCGGCGCCCTGGACTGGATGGCCCAGCAGGTGAGCGACCGGGTGGCCGAGGGCTGGACCTACCTCAAGCTGGACTTCCTCTACGCCGGGGCCCAGCAGGGCCAGCGCAGCCGACCGGTCACGAGCCTGGAGGCCTACCACATCGGCATGAAGCGCATCCGCGAGGCGGCCGGCTCGGCTACGATCCTGGCCTGCGGCGCGCCGATGCTGCCCACGCTTGGCTACGCCGAGGGCATGCGCACTGGAGCCGACATCGCCTTTGTACTCGATCCCGATCCGCGGCTGGGCTACCTGCGCTGGCAGGGCCGGGCGACGGCGGGGCGCTCGTGGATGAACGGGGTCTGGTGGTGGAATGACGCCGATCCCATCTTGATGCGCGAGCCCTTCACCACGGTGGAGGCCAGCGGGGCGGTGGTGGCCAACGCGGTCTCGGGCGGGGCCTGGCTGCTGGGCGACGCCCTGCCCGAGCTGCCGGCCGACAAGCTGAGCCTCGCCCTGTCGACCGACATCACCGCCATCCTGGGGCAGACCGCCATCCCCGAAGATCCGCTCTCCTGGGTCTCTGTTCAGGACGGCGGCCCGCCGATGGAGGCGGCCCTGGCCGACGATCGGGTGCCGCCGGTCTGGCGTTTCCCCGACGGCACGGTGGCCCTGCTCAACCTGAGCGATGGCCCCATCGTCGTCGAAGGGCCCGGCGGCACCGAGCTCTTCAGCGGAGCGTCAGCCCCGGCCGGCGAACGGAGCCTCGCCCCGGGCCAGGGCGAGCTGTGGCGGCCGTGAGAACCCGTACCGCGCCGACCTGATCAGGGGGCCGGCGCAGTGTCGACCCCCAACTGTCTCGCGAGGCGGATCACATCCTGGGGGCCGGCGCAGCCGAGGTGGCTAAGGGAGAGCTTGCCGGCTGCGAGGCGCAGCAGCGCGCCGCCGGCCGGGTGCGCCGCGGCGGCCCGCCCGAAGCCCTCGTCCCCAACCTCCGCCCGCATGGCGTCGAGGGTGGACTGAAGCGCCGCCGTTAGGGCGGGGATCTGTCCACGCAGGCCCGCCGCCCAGGCGGCGATGGCCTCGGCGTGGCCGTGGGTGAGCTCGGGATCGCGCACCTTGGCGAGGCCGCGTAGACCACCTCCAGGTTCGGCTTTGGATTCGGGCTCCGCTGGTTCTCCCGGAGGCGGCGGAACACGGCGGCTACACCGAGGACGTCACCAAGGTGGTGGAGGTCCACGTCAACACCTTCCGGGCGGCGGCGGCGGTCTTTTCCTGACCTTTTCGTTGCCGTTGAAAATACGTCAACGATGTCACGGAGCCGTCACGCGCCGGTCCACTGCATTGTGAGAACCTGCCCACCCATTGACAGGGTTGGTCATGCGCGCGGCGTCGATACGTAGCTTCCTTTTGTTGGGCGGCACAGTTTGTGGACTGGGTTTTCTCTGGGCAGGTCTGTGGATGATGATCACCCACGGGGTCTTTGGCCCCGCGGTTCATGCCTTCTTTGATCCGCCACCCGTGCCAGCCCTCCCCGCCGACAATCGGGTCGCTAAGAGCAAGACCGAAGACAACGCCGAGGCCCAACGCCAGCGCCTCGCCCCCTGGCAAGCCCACCCGGCGGTCGAAGGTTCGACGAGCCCCGACATCCTCGTGGTCACCATCTGTTCATTTCGCGCCGACCGCACGGCCGCAGGGCTGCACGATCCACGGTCGTGGACCGAAAATCCACTGCGCACGCCGCTCGCTGCCTCCCAGACCCCCGCCTTCGACGCCCTGGCTCGCCGCAGCGTCTCCCTCACCGGCGCCTGGGCCAATGCGCCCTTCACGGCGCCCTCCCACGCGGCGCTACTCACAGGCCTGCTCCCCGATCACTCGGGGGTGGTGGACCTCGGTGATGCTATCCCTGTCGATGTTCCCACCTTGCCAGAGGTGCTGGCGCTCTATGGCTACCGCACCTACGCCTATGTCCCGGTGGAGACCCTGGGGGCCGCCGAGCCCCGCCGCGGAGAGAGCTGCCGGGCGGTGTCGGGGAACCGGGGCGGCGATTCCGCGACCGGGCGCCACGCCGCGGCCACCTTTCACCGGGGCGATGGCTTTGAGCGGGGCTTTCACCAGTTCCTCGAAGGCAACGCCACCACCTGCGACGCGACCCTGGTCGACGCCCTGGCCGGCGATCCGCGGCCCTTCTTCGCCCTGGTCCACCTCAAGGAGGCCCACATGCCCTACGGCCTGCGCAGCGCGGCTGCGGGGACCATCGACCCGCGCCTCGTCGCCTGGGCCCGGGGGGATCTGCCGGGCTCCCGGGTGGAGCATAAGGATCGCAAGCTCCTGGCCGAGATCGCCGAGGATCCGGCCCTGGGTGCCGCGCTCACCGCCGCCTATGACGGCGCGGTGGGCCGGGCCGACGCCCACCTCGGGTCTCTGCTCCAGGCCATTGAGGCGCGCGGGCGCCTGCGCGACACCCTGGTGGTGGTGCTGGGCGATCATGGCGAGTCGCTGGGCGACAATGGCGACCTGGGCCACCAGGGCTCGATGCAGCCAGAGGTGCTCCATGTACCCGTGGTGGTGCACCTTCCCGGCGATACCCAGGCCGGCCGGGTAGAGCCGGGCGCGCTGTCGCTGGTCGACCTGCCCCTCACCTTGCTGGCCGCGGCCGGCGCCCTGCCCCCCGCCCGGACCGATGGCCACAACCTCCTCGCCGCCCTGCGCGGCGCCGCGCCCTGGCCCGACCACCCGGCGCTGGCCCAGGGGCGGCTCCTCCAGCCGGACCAGGGGCGGCGGCCGGTCGATCTGTTTATACACGGAGACAGGGCCCTGCGGGTGAGCGCGGCGGCTGGCGATCCACCCCGTCTGCTGCGCCTGGGGCCCTTGGGATGGGCGACGACGACCGAGTTGGTACCTGCCGAGCTGCAAGGCGCCTACGCGGCCCTCGCGGGCACCGCCCGGCCATCCTCTGCCGCGCGGCCCTTCTCCCCCGCCGAGCAGGAGCAGCTACGCCGACAGGGCTATTGGTAAGTCAGGCGGTCTTCGGTCGACTGACCCGCAACCGCTTGATGCGCCGGGGGGGTGGCGTCGAGGATCTCCAGGGTGATGCCCTCTTCGGTGGAGAAGACGGCGCCCTGGGGCGGCATGGCGCCGGCCAGCGACCACCAGAGGCCGGCCAGGGTGGAGAAGTCGCCCTCGGGCAGCTCGAGACCGAGGCGGCGGTTGAGGTCGTGCAGGGGGATCTTGCCTTCGACCACCCACACGCCGGGCGACTCCTCGAAGACGCCCCCTTTGGGCTTGTCGTTTTCGCTGAAGATCTCGCCCACCAGCCCTTCGACGATGTCTTCGATGGTGACGAGGCCGACGATGGTGCCCTGCTCGTCGATGACGAGGCCGAGGGCGAGGGCGAGGGCGAGGGCATCGCGTCGGGGACGAAGAGGACGGGGTGCAGGAGGTTGGTGAGGTTGACGGTCTCGGAGAGGACGGCCTCGGCCAGGACCTCGCGCAGGTTGACGAAGCCGATAATCGGATCGGGGCTGCCTTCGTGGACGGGCACGCGGGCGTGGCCGCTGCGCCGGGCAAGCTCGGCCACCCGGGCAGTGGGGGCGTCGACGGGCAGCATCACGAGGTCAGAGCGGGGGACCATCACCGTGTAGACGTTGAGGCCGCTGAAGTCGCGGGCCCGGCTGGCGATCTCGTCGGCGTGGGGGTCGACCGAGCCGGTGGAGCTGGCCTCTTCGACGATCTGCTGGTTCTCGTCGCGGGAGAGGCGGGCCTCGGTGAAGGTGGTGCGGCCACCGAACAGGCGCAGGACGAGGTTGCTGCTAAAGGTGAGCAGGCTGACGGCGGGGCGGGCCAGCCAGGCAAGGCTGGCCAGGGGCGGGCCGATGAGCAGGGCGTAGGTCTCCCCGGCGCGCAGGGCCAGGGACTTGGGCTCGCGCTCGCCCAGCACCAGCGACAGGTAGGAAGGGCATCCGTGCTCCCGGGAGAGCGGAGGTATCTGCGGTCGTCTGGATCGACAAGGCGTCATCGGCCCTGGCTGAACAGTGCTGGCCTGGCTAGACCAGGCCACCCGAGGCGCCGATGCCCCCCACTACCTTGCCCGAAGGCCTGCACGAGGCCTTGATCACAGAAGGCCTCCGCCGCGAGATGGACGCGCTATTGGCCGCGGGCCGGACCGTGGAGACCACGACCCAGACCCTCGAGTGGCTGGACGAGGCCATGTCCCGCCACCTCGCCCTTCGGCTGCGCGGGCTCCTCTCCGAGATGGGAGAAGGACCCGAGGGCATCGCAGCCCGCGTCGCGCTTCTGTCCCGCCTTCACGAGGCCCTCGGCAGCGATGAAGGCGCGCCGTGGACAGACGCCGTCCCCGCCCCCACCGCCGAGGCCCTCACCTGGATCCCGCCGGCCGTCCGCCAGCTGGAGACGCCCAAGCCGCCGGCCCGCCCCTTTCACGGGCTGGTACACCCCGCCTTGCTTCTCGGCGGCACGCAGGAGGTGCAGCTCCTCCACGAGCTCAAGGCCGAGCTGGCCAGCGCCGACCGGGTGGACGCCGTCCTCGCCTTCCTCAAATTCTCTGGCCTGCGGCTGATCGAGCCAGCCCTCCGCGCCTTCCTCGACCGGGGCGGTGTTCTGCGGCTGATCACCAGCACCTACACCCAGGCCACCGAGGCCACCGCCGTCTTCGCCCTGGCGGCGCTGGGTGCGCGGCTGCGCATCGCCTACGAAGAAGAGGGCACGCGCCTGCACGCCAAGGCCTGGCGCTTCGAGCGGGCTTCGGGTCTGTCCACGGCTTATATTGGCTCGTCCAACCTCTCCCGCCCGGCGCTGACCGACGGCCAGGAGTGGAATGTGCGGGTGACCGAGCAGCGCACCCCCGACCTGCTCGATCGCCTCGCCACTGCCTTTGAGCAGCTCTGGAGCAGCCTGGAGGACGACTTCAGCCCCGTGAAGGATCGGGAACGACTGATCGCCGCCCTCACCCCCAAGGAGCGCGGTGACAGCAGCTTTGTCTTTGTCGATGTGGCGCCGAAGGCACATCAGGCTCAGACCCTGGAGGCCCTGGCCGCCGAGCGGGCCCATGGCCACTGGCGCAACCTCGTGGTGGCCGCAACCGGCACCGGCAAGACCTGGGTGGCGGCCTTTGACTACGCCCGCCTGCGGGCCGCGGGGACCGTGTCCACCCTGCTCTTCGTGGCCCACCGCCGCGAGATCCTCGAACAGACCCGCAAGGTCTTTCGCCTTGTTCTGCGCGACCCGGCCTTCGGCGAGCTGATGGTGGAGGGCCTGCGGCCGGCCGCGGGGCGCGCCGTCTTCGCCTCGATCCAGTCGCTGCATGGCGAGCGCCTGCGGGCGCTGCCCCCCGAGGCCTATCAGATGGTGGTGGTGGACGAGGTTCACCACGCCACCGAGGCCTCCTACCGGCCGCTCCTCGATCACCTGCGCCCGGTCGTCCTCCTTGGGTTGACCGCCACGCCCGAGCGGGCCGACGGCAAGAGCCTGCTGCCCTGGTTTGGGGAGCGCCTCGCCGCCGAGCTGCGCCTCTGGGATGCCCTGGCCGAGGGCCTCCTCGTGCCCTTTCACTACTTTGGCGTGGACGATCCCACCTCCGCCGAGCGGGCCTGGCAACGCGGGCGCATCGATCCACGCGTGCTCGACGGACTGTACAGCGCCGACGACATCCGGGCCCGCCACATCCTCGCTGCCCTGACGCGCTACATCGGGAGACCCGATCAGATGCGGGCCCTGGGCTTTTGTGTCGGCGTCGGCCACGCCATGCGCATGGCGCGCGCCTTCACCGAGGCGGGTCTGAAGGCCGAGGCCATCCACGGGGAGACCCCGCGGGAGGCCCGCGACCGCGCCCTCTCCCAGCTCGAGAGCGGCGCCCTGCGCGCCATCTTCGCCGTGGACGTCTTCAACGAAGGCGTTGACCTCCCCTCGGTCGACACGGTCCTCTTCCTGCGGCCCACCGAGAGCGCCACCGTCTTTCTTCAGCAGTTGGGCCGCGGCCTGCGGCGGGTGCCCGGAAAGGCCCAACTCACCGTGCTCGACTTCGTCGGCCATGTCCACACCGACTACCGCTATGAGCTGCGCTATCAGGCTCTCCTGCGCACCACCCGCCAGCGCACCTTCGAGGCCATCGCCGCGGGCTTTCCACGCCTGCCGGCAGGGTGTGTCATCACACTGGAAGCTCAGGCCCAGGAGCGGGTGCTGGCATCGGCCCGTCGCTTTGTGGGCGCCGCCCGCTGGCGGGGGCTGGTGGCCGATCTCCAACGACTGGGCCCGGCGACAGCGCTGTCCACATTCCTCGACGAGAGCGGGGCCTCTCTGGAAGAGGTCTACCTTCCGTCCCAGGGGCGCACCTGGGGCGCCCTGCGGCGGGCAGCCGGCTTCGCCGAGGAGCCCGAGCGACCCGGCGAGGAGGCCCTGCGAAAGCGGCTCAGCCGCTGCCAACACGTAGACGATGACGAGCGTCTCGGCGTCTGGCTCGACTGGCTCCAGTCGCACCACCCGCCCGCGATCAACGCCCTGTCGCCCCGCCACCGGGCCCTGGCCTGGATGCTGGCCGTGGGTCTGGGCGAGCGCCAGCAGCGCGTGGAGCAGCTACAGGGCGCCCTCGACGCCGCCTGGGCGCACCCGGCTCTCCGCAAAGACGCACAGGCTCTCTTCGGCCTGCTCGCCGACCGTTCACGAATCCTCACGCCCTCTCTCACCCCGGGCTCCCCGGTCCCCCTGTCGCTCCATGGCCGGTACAGCCGGGCCGAGGTGGTGGCCGCCCTGGGCCTCGTGACCCATGGCCGGCTCCGCGAGTCGCGAGAGGGCCCGCTGTGGGCGCCCGAGCACGACACCGACGTCTTCTTCGTCACCCTCGACAAGTCCGATGACAGCTTTCGGCCGAGCATCCGCTACGCCGACTACCCCATCTCGCCGCGGGAATTTCACTGGGAGTCCCAGAACCGGGTCCACGAGGGCACCCCCACCGGCCAGCGCTACATCCACCACGAGGCCCGGGGGAGCCGCGTGCTCTTCTTTGTGCGCGAGCGGCCCACCGATGAGCGCGGCGAGTCCTGCGCTTTCGTTTGCCTGGGCTTCGCTCGCTACCTCAGCCATGCGGGGGGCCGGCCGATGCGCATCACCTGGGCCCTTGACCACGCCATGCCCGCCGCCCTCCTCCAAGCCGGCCGGGCCTACGCGGCCTGAACCCGCACATACAGCCGGCCCGCGCAGCGGCAGTCACCGCCGCAGGTCGGGCAGACCAGCCCATACCGCCGGGAGTCCTCCAGAAAGACCCCCGGCGCCTCCACCACCGGCTCAAAGCCCAACCGCTCCAACAAAGGCCCGCTCGGGTTCGGCCCACCCGACAGCCAGCTCACCGCGACAATACGCGCGCAGCCCTGTTCTTCGAGGTGTCGCAGCAAGGGCCCCGCCAAGGCAGCCCCGCGCCCCTGGGCCCGGTGCCCCGGCGACACCGCCATCCCGGTCAGCAGGCCCACCCTCCCCTCGCCCATCGCCACGCGGCCCGCCTCGCCGAAGGGGGCGAACCAGGCGCGGTCTTCTCCCAG
>JBEIQK010000937.1:0-2348 GCA_040376505.1 Alphaproteobacteria bacterium
GCCGCGTCGGTGTCGTTGCAGTCACCGGTGCCCTCTGTGGCCCCCTCGGGCAGCGAGCAGGCGGTGACCATCACGTCGCCGCCGTAGCCATCGCCATCTTCGTCGAGGTAGTAGGTCTGGCCACCCGTGGCGCCCTCCTCGTCGATCACACCATCACAGTTGTCATCAATCCCGTTGCAGGATTCCTGGGCCCCCGGACGCACCTCCGCCGCGTTGTCGTTGCAGTCTTCATCCCAGGGGGAGCCGTCGAGGTCGGCGTCTACCACGCCGCTGCCGTCGCCACCGTCGCCATCGTTGCTCTCTTCTCCCTTGTCGCCGCAGGCGGCCAGCACCAGTACAGAGAGGCCCAGGCACAGTCGAAGGTGGGGCAGCAGGGACGCGGGGGAGGGAAAGTAAAGATTCATGGGTCGCTCCTCGTTTTCAAGTCGGGTATCCCAGGCCGCGGGCTCTGGCGAGGTGACCTGTACGCGGTCCCGAATTAAGGCGGGCTCCCCTCTTTGGAGCGCCCCATGGCCACCCCCGACTTCGCCTTTCAGGAGATGTTCCCCACCGCCGCGGACAACACGCCCTACGTCCAGATCAGCGATCAAGGCGTTGGCGCCCTCGACATCGCGGGGCAGCGCTACCTGACTGTAGAGGCGAGCGCCCTGACCCTGCTGACGCGCTCGGCGATCCGGGCGGTGAGCCACCTCTTTCGCCCCGGGCACCTCGCCCAACTGGCGAAGATCCTCGATGATCCCGAGGCCAGCGCCAACGACCAGTTCGTGGCCCGCCAGATGCTGATGAACGCCAACGTCTCGGCCGGCATGACCCTGCCTTCCTGCCAGGACACCGGCACGGCCATCGTGCTCGGCAAGAAGGGGCACCGGGTGCTCACCGATGGCCAGGATGAGATGGCCATCGCCCGCGGCATCTATGACACCTACACGGGCTCCAACCTACGCTATTCCCAGATGGCGCCCCTCTCCGTCTACGACGAGGTCAACACCGGCACCAACCTGCCTGCCCAGATCGACCTCTTCGCCACCGCGGGCGACGCCTACAAGTTCCTGTTCATCACCAAAGGCGGCGGCTCGGCCAACAAGACCTTCCTGTACCAGGAGACCAAGGCCCTCCTCAACCCCGAGAGCCTGCTGCGCTTCGTCGAGCAGAAGATGCGCAGCCTGGGCACCTCGGCCTGCCCGCCCTACCACCTCGCCATCGTGATCGGCGGCACCAGCGCCGAGATGACCCTGAAGACGGTCAAGCTCGCGAGCTGCCGTTACCTCGATGGGCTGCCCACCACCGGAAACCGGCTCGGCCACGCCATCCGCGACCTTGAGCTGGAGCGGCAGATCTTCGAGCTGGCGGCCCGCACGGGCATCGGCGCCCAGTTCGGCGGCAAGTACTTCTGCCACGATGTGCGCGTGATCCGCCTGCCCCGCCATGGCGCCTCCTGCCCCGTGGGCATCGGCGTCTCCTGCTCCGCCGACCGGCAGGCCCTCGGCAAGGTCACGGCCGATGGCGTCTTCCTGGAGCAGCTGGAGACCGATCCGGCCCGCTTCCTGCCCGAGCCGCGCCCCGAGCAGCTCGCCGATGAGGTGGTCCAGGTCGACCTCTCCCGCCCGATGGACGAGGTGCGGGCGATGCTCTCGCGCTACCCGATCCGCACCCGCCTCTCCCTCTCCGGCACCCTGGTGGTCGCCCGCGACATTGCCCACGCTCGCATCAAGGAGCGCCTCGATCGCGGGGAGGGCCTGCCCGCCTACCTGCGCGAGCACCCGGTCTACTACGCCGGCCCGGCCAAGACCCCGGCGGGCATGGCCAGCGGCTCCTTCGGCCCCACCACGGCGGGGCGCATGGACGCCTACGTCGACCTCTTGCAGCGGCACGGCGGCAGCCTTGTCATGCTGGCCAAGGGCAACCGCAGCAAGGCGGTCACCGAGGCCTGCAAGAAGCACGGCGGCTTCTACCTCGGCTCGATCGGGGGGCCGGCCGCCATCCTGGCCCAGGACCACATCCGCAAGGTCGAGGTGCTCGACTACGCCGAGTTGGGCATGGAGGCGGTCTGGAAGATCGAGGTGGAGAACTTCCCGGCCTTCATCATCGTCGATGACAAGGGCAACGACTTCTTCGCCGGCGTGTAGCGGGACGACCCGTGATGAAAGGAAGGTAGAAGGCAATCAATGCTGTGTGTCCATGGCTTCTTCGGTAGGAGGCTGGACACACGGGAGACACACGGGGTGCGGTCAGCAGGTCGCCGGGCACAGGTCCGGCGGCCGGGCTGGTCCATGACGTCCCTCTCTGTCGATGATCTCGGGAGCAACAAATTCAAGCTTCGCCGTCGGGAATTGCTCCCCGGCCCGGAC
>JBEIQK010000108.1:0-12557 GCA_040376505.1 Alphaproteobacteria bacterium
GTGCAGCCAGTAGGCCGGGCGACGCCAGTCGCCGGTGATGTGCTTGTAGAAGGCGATATACTCGTCTTCCGTTACTTCTTTGGGGTTCTTGGCCCACAGCGCGGTGGACTGGTTGACCCGCTCGCCTTCGAGCATGACCGGGTACTGGACGAAATCGGAGTGCTTTTCGACGATCTCCTTCAGCTTCCACTGATCCGCGTACTCCTGGGACTCCGCACGCAGGTGCAGAGTGACGTCGGTTCCACGGGTGGTCCGCTTGCCAGCATCTACAGAAAAGGTGCCGCCGCCGTCACTTTCCCAGTGGACTGCCTCGGCGCCGGGCTCGGCCGACAGGCTCTCCACCTCGACCCGGTGGGCGACCATGAAGCTGGCATAGAAGCCCACGCCAAACTGCCCGATCAAGCCCTCGGCGCTGTTTCCGCGTTCTTTCAGCACTTTGGCAAAGGCTTTGGTGCCGGAACGTGCGATGGTGCCCAGGTGCTCGATGGCCTCCTCTTTGGTGAGCCCGATGCCGTTGTCGCTCACCGTGATGGTCCCCAGGTCCTTGTTGAAGGTCAGGGTGACCGCGGGCTCCCCCTCTCCAGGCAGCAATTCGGGCTTGGAAAGTGCGGTAAACCGCGCGCGATCCAGCGCATCGGAAGCGTTCGAGATCAGCTCGCGGAGGAAAATCTCGCGGTCGGAGTAAAGAGAGTGAACAACAAGGTCCAGAAGTTGCTGAACTTCGGCCTGAAATGACATGGTCTCGGACATTTGACTCCCGGCCAGCGGCTGGGCTGGCGTCTACGGGGGAAGGGATAGGGACGCCACGCCCGTCGTCAAGGGGTCAGCAAGCCCGATGCGCTCCAACGGGCTATCTTTCTGCTGCGGTTTGGCATGCGCCACCGCAGCGAGGCGTTTGTGGCAAAGAGCACCCTGAAATTGGTCGGTGTCTACGAGCCCTGGGGGCCCTGGGCCCGTCAAGGTCGTCTGGTGCGTGCCAACGGAACCGAAGTGGGGGTGCTGGTCCGCGTTCTCGGCGAAGCGGCCGAGGGGGAACCCTTTGCTCGCCTTCGCGAGGATGCGCGCCTTTTGGGGCGTTTGCAGCATGAAAATGCCCTTCGCCTGGAGAATGTGAGCGCGGTGGGCGGCAAGATGGCCCTGGTGCACGAGGGCTTTGATGGCGTGTCCGCCGCGGTGATCACGCGGGCGCTCGCTCAGAAAAAGCAGGTCTGGCCTGCCAGAGCGGCGGTAGAGCTGGCAGCACAGGTGGGCCTTGCCCTGGAAGAAGCGCTCCGCATTCAGGATGGCCCGAAGCGCCTGGTGCATCCCGGTCCCGGTCCGGACTGGATTCTTGTAGATGCAAGCGGAAAAATCAAGCTTTCCGGCCTGATGGTCCTCCATCCGGACTTGGAGCCTCCTCCGCAGCCTACCGGCTATCGCTCGCCCGAAGGCGGCCTGGGACTTGCGGCGGCCGCCTATATGGTCGGCGCCCTCCTCATCGAGCTTTTGGGCGGCGAGCCCCCTCCCGATGCCGCCGCCGAGTCCGGCCCCCACGAAGCGGTGATCCGTCGTGCGGTGATCCGCGTTCTGGCCCGCCCCGGCGAAGCGCCCGGCGATGCGACCGTTCAAATCCTGCGGCAAGCCCTGGCTTTTGACCCGAACACCCGGGGCACGCCGGGGGCCTTGGGTCGCCGCCTCCGCGAGCTGGCCGTCGCGCTCCAAAGCCCCGGCCTCCGCACCTGGGCTCCCTCCGCCATCCCCGAAATCTTGGCCTCGGAATCCCGGCCTGCCCTTCCCAATCCTGCCGACCAGAGCGAAGTTTTTCTGCTCTCGACTGCCAAGGCTGCTGGTCGCACAGACCCTCTCCCTGAAGCCTCAAGCCAGGTTTTTCAGCGGGGCAAAGGTGCATTGGACGAGGTGGTCACCCCCGAGCCGGCGACCCGCCGCCTCGTGGCGCCGCCCCCCTCCCCTGCGGGGGGAGGCCGTCTGGCCCGTCCCGAAGCCCCGCGACCGGATGCCGCCCCCCGCATTGGGGCTCTCCCCTCTCCCAAAGCCTCGGTTCCTCCACCCAGCGGGCCCGGTGTCCTCCCCGAGCCTGCCACCGGCTCCTGGCCGGTCCCGGTGGAGACCCCGGCACGCCTCGGCCCTTCCGGTCCTGCGGTGGGAAGCGCGCCGCCGCCGCCAGCTTCTCCTGCTCCAAAGCCGACTCCTGTCCAAAGCTCAACCCCTGTCCAAAGCTCACCCCCTGTCCAGAAGGCCGCCCCGGTGGCCCGGACCGGCAGCAGTGCGCCGTTGAGCGCCCCGGAGCGGGCTCCTCTGCCCGAGGCATCGTCGGAAGCCTTTGTGCGCCCACCCAAAGCGGTGGCCACCCTTCCCGGGGAGTCCGCGGCCGCACCTCGACCCGGCCCGCCCATCCTCCAGCCGGCGCCCCCCACCGCCGTGGTCAGGCCACCGGTTCCGGCGGGTATTCCCACCGTCGGGGAGCCTCCGCCCAAGCGCCCGGCAGCCCCTGTGGAGGAGGAGGAAGACGAGGAGGCCGAAAAGACGGAGCTGGGCACCCTTCGGAGCTACGGCCTGGAAGCGGAGCTTCCTCCCCCACCCCCCGCGCCCACTCCGGCCCCGGCTCCCGTCGCCACCCCCGAGCCCGAAGAGCCACCACCGCCCCGCGATCGCCGCTGGGTCTTCCTGATCGGTGGGGTGCTGGTCTTTATTGTCCTGGTGATCACGACGGTGGTGGCCGCGCTGGTCTTCTGGCGCCCGGACGCGCCGGGCCCCGAAGCCGTGCCAACACCTGCGCCTTCCGCCGTGACTCCGATCGGAGTTACGCCCGAAACTCCGCCTGCTACGCCCACTCCTGTAGAGCCCGTCGCACCGCCTACCGAAGGTAACCCGGTACCTGCTGCACCGCCCGCGCCCCTGCCGGCACCCGCTCCAGCACCCACACCAAGTCCGGCCGCTGCACCCATGCCGGCACCGGCACCCGCTCCGGTGTCCACCCCCTCGCGCAGCCCGGCACCGGCACCCACACCCGCGCCTGTTCCCGCTCCGGCTCCCGTCCCGGCGCCCGTCCCGGCACCCGCGCCTGTGCCCGCTCCAGCACCCGTCCCGGCACCCGCGCCTGTGCCCGCTCCAGCACCCGTCCCGGCACCGGCCCCCGAGCCCGCTCCCGAGGCGGCCGCCACCGCATCCGTCAGCTTCACCTCTGGGGATCCGGCGATCAGCCTCGTGGTCAAGTGTGGCGACTCCCGCCAGAGCGGGGCTTCGGTACGCTTTGCCACGGCGCCTCTGGGCCCCTGTAAGGTGGAGGGGCGCACCGGAGACACCGCCCTGGTGACCATTGTGGCGGTGACTGGCGACCGCGCATATACCTGCTTCGGAGGCGGTCAACGGAGTTGCCAGTAGTCCCGCCTGCCCAAACGGAAGCGGCTGTGATACCGTCCGCGGTCGGCCCCTCTTCCTTTTGGTGTCTCCATGCTCCTGCTGCTTGCGGTGCTCGCCTGTAACGGTTCCAACAACACGCCCCCGCCCGCGCCGGTCGAGGCTCCTGCGCCTCCCACTCCCACGCCGGATGTACTTTTCACGCGTGGCCTGTACGAAAAGGTACTGGAAGAAGCCCAGAAGTCTATCATCGGCAAACCCGAAGATGCGGCTGCATGGGAGCTGCTGGAGCTGTCTGCCCTCCGCGCCGGAAAGGCCTCTGAGCAGGTGGACAAGCTCGCCGTCGACCAGGCCCTGGGCGGCCAGACGGTGCGCCACCACCTTCTGCGGGGCAGTCTGGCATTGGCGGCCAAGCGCCCCAATGATGCCCTTTCCTCGGCCGCCGCACTTTTGCCCGTTTCGGAGGGCGATGGCGCCTGGTTGGTGGCTGCGGCGGTGGGCCAAGGTGCCTCCGCACCGGCGGGCCTCTCCCCGGCAGTGACCACCCTTCTTGCGTTACAGGCCGATGCCAAGCTGGCCTGGGATCCTTCGGTGGACAGCCTTTCTGGCTGGCATGTGGCCCTTCTGCGCGGCACGCTGAAGCTGCAGCGGGGAGACAAAGCGGGCGCCCTGGCCGAGGCGACGGCCGCAGAAGCGGGTGGTGCGACGGCCCGCGAGGCGGTCCTGGCGCTTCGTCTGGCCGCCTCCACCCCGGAAGATGGCTGGAATGCCACGGTGGCTGCCGTCAAATCGGCGATGGCCTCGGATCCGGCGGGCGCCGCGATCCTCCTGGACAAGGGCCTGGACAACGCGGTGAACACCTGGCAGGAAAAGGCGGCTATCGATCTGGCCGCCGAGGTCCGTAAGGCAGCCACCGAGGCCAAGAACAGCTACGGCGATGCGATGGGGGCCCTGGCGGCCTCGCGGGTCCACCTGTACGCCGGCGAGCCCCTGACCGCCCTGGACGATGCCAATGTTGCGGTCGCGCAGCCTGCCTTGAAGGAGGCGGCCTCCTGGCAATTGGTCTTCGTCCACGCCGCCCTGGGCGAGAGCCTGGAGGTGGAGAAGCTGGCGGCGGCCTTGCCGGAGGCCCGCCGTCCGGCCGCCCTGGATCTGGTCAAGGCCATGCGTGGCAATGCCGTCAGCCTCCCCAGCGCCGGCCTGAGTGGCAACGAAGCGGCCCTTCAGGCGCTGCTGGGTGCGGGCTGGCAGACGGATCCCCGTCCCGCACGCACAGCCGCGCTCACTGCGCCCGCGCCTCAGCTCCGCATTTGGGCAGAGCTTTCGTTGAACCGCCAAAAACTCTCTCTTCAGGACAGCCCGGCCGCCAAGGCCGAGGCGGGGGTGCGTAGCTTCCTGTCGGGCAACAACGTCTCCTCGATCGAAGCCAACGACCACCCCGAAGCCACGGCATGGAAGCAATTGTTGGGGAAAGAAGCGGCAACCGGTACCTCTGGTGGGGTAAGCGCCTGGCCGCGCGCCCGTGCCGCTTTGGCGGCCGGAGACCTCCCCACCGCCGTGCGGGAGTACGGCACCCTGGCCATTGCGGTTCCGGCCTGGCGCTCCGGCCCCTGGGAGCCGCTTCTGGCCCTGGAAGGCCCCCTGCCGGAAGAGCTGGAGGTGGAAAACAGTCTCCTTTCAGGGGCTTCAGACCCGCTCCCCATGGCCACATTGATGCACGGCTGGCAACACCGCGTGTCGCTGTACCGCAGCCTTTGGCTGGACGGGGTCAGTCCGGTCCCCAATGTCACCAACGACACCGTGCGCCGGACGGTCTGGGACGCCGTGGCTGCCCACCGGGCTGCCCAGGTTGCCTGGATCGCAGGCAAGGGCCCGGCCCCGACCACCACGGCCGCCGCCTTGGCCACCGCCGAAAACAAGGCGGGCTTGGTGAACTTTCAGCCACCGGGCCTCACCTCTCTCCGCAACAACCTGTCCCGTGCAGCCCTTCTGTCGCTGCGACAGCTCCCCACGGGGGTAGAGGTGCTGGTCCTCACCGAAGAGGGCGGCCGGGTGGTGAACCTGCCCAATCGCTTCGCCGAAGACGTGGAGAAGCTGCTGCAGGGCCTGCCGACCGGTCAGGCGGCAGCCACCGGAAATCGTATTCGTAGCACCCTTTTGGACCCCCTGATGCCCGATCTGCTCCTGGGCCTGGGGCGCTACCTGATCGTTGGCAATGGGGTGGTCGGAGCCCTCCCGGTGGCCGACCTGCCCGAACAGGAGGACGCCCAGCGCTACCTGATGGAGATCCGCTCGGTCGGAAACTATGCCACCTTTGACCAGGTGATTCCTTCGAACGATGTCCGTGGGGAGGCGATCGGCGACATGCTGGCCATCGTGGGCAGTCCCCAGGAAGCCGACATCCTCCGCCGCGCCTTTATGAAGGCCAAGGTCTATACCGCTGCGGAAGCCACCCTGGCAAACTGGCGGGAGCACGCGCCCAAAGCCGCCTATATCCACCTGGGTCAGCTTCCCACGACGCCCGACGGCGGGATCCGCCTTTCCGATGGGGTACTCAGTCTGGCCGAGATCGGGGCCACCAACCTGGAAGCCCGGGTCGCATTTGTGGAGGCGGATGGAGGCCGGGCGGCGCTGGATCGCGCCCAGGTGCTTCGGAAGGCGGGGGTTCCCGACGTGATGGCGATGGGTTGGACCAGCGACCGCAAGCTCCACAATGTCACCCTCGGCTACTGGTGGGAGCTGGTCTCCGGCCGGTCCTCGGCGGGCCGGGCCCTTTCCGAGGCCCGCCCCCGCGCCCTGAAGGAGGCCGATGCCTCTGCCCGCCAGCAGCCCCAGATCTGGGGGGGCTACTTCCTGGTGGGGAGGTTCTGATTGCTTCCCCTGCCCGGTCTGAACGGCTGGGAAGACTGGGGTCCACCACAGCTTGTGGTGGCAGTGGACCCGCTGAGCTGCGCGCTGAGCATCGACAAAATCCCATTGGACGATCGAAGCCGCTGGACCCTTCAATCCGGCGGGCTCGCCGTAGAAGTACAGCGGGAAGATCAGGGCTTCACCCTGATCCATCCTTTGGGGGTCTGGTCGTGCACGCACGATGGCCCCCAAAGCACCCTCAGCAGCCCCCGGGGCACCTGGCGCCTGGAACGTCGCGACGACCGGGTAGAGGTTCACGGTCCGGGTGGTCTGGAAAGCCGCCTGTTCCTGGAGCAGGATCGCCTCGTGGGCTGGCTGGACCCCGGTGGGGGCCGAACGGAGCTCGTTCGGAACGAGGAGGGGAGGATCACCCGCGTAGAAGCGGCAGGAGGCCCGGTATGGAGCCTGGATTGGGATAAGACGGAGCTGGAGAGCCTGCGTCGCGAGGACGGCTCCCGCTGGGGACTGCGCGATGGTGTGGTCCACGATCCCACCGGACGCTCTTTTCCGGCTCTGAACGTGGAAAGCGACCGCGGGGTGGCCGCAGGCTGGACCCGTCGGGGCGACCGCTTCGTGGACGGGGCCGGGCGGGAGCTGCACCTGCTCCGGGATGCCGAGGGTCGGGTGGTGGAATTTCGCTGGGGTGGCAGTAGCTGGCGTTTGCAGCGGGATGCACTCGGCAAGCTGAGTGGTTTTACTGATCCGTCGGGGATGAGCTGGTCGCTCCGTTGGTCGGGCGATCGCGTGGTGGAGCTGCGCCAGCCGGATGGGCAGCAGCTACGCCTGGACTGGAGCTCCGAGGGGCTTCCGCTGCGCATCCAGCGCGGGGCGGCGATGTGGACCTTTCAATATCGGGGGAAGCAGCTCCATCGTCTTCAGCTTCCCTGGGGAGGCGAGCAGCGCATCGAAACCGACGCGGCAGGCCGTGTGACCGGGCTGGGGCGGGCGGACGGCAGCTATCTTTCGGTGCAAACGGATGGGCGTGGCGACTTGACCGCCCTGGGGGATCTACAAATCCGCCGCGATGAAGCAGGACGACCGCTGCGTTTGGAGCTGGGGAACCACGAGCTGGCCTGGTACCGCGATGGGGTGGGCCGCGTGGTGCGGGTGGAGGGAGAGGGGCTGAGCATCCACATCCTCCGCGATGCGGCCGATCGCCTGGGGCAGCTTGCGGGGCTGCGTCTGGAGCGGGACAGCGCGGGGCGCCTGGTGGGGGCGGGCGGTTGGCGTCTGGAGCGGGACGGGGGAGGACGTATCCTCGCGCGGGTGTCGCCAGAGGGAAGAAGACTGGAAATCCGCCGAGATCCGAGGGGACGGGAAGTGGGCTTTGTGCTGCCCGAGGGCGAGTGGACACTTCGGCGGGATGGGGCCGGCAAGGTGCTTCAGGTGGCCGCCCCCGGAACTTCCCTGGGAATGGCCTGGGATTCGACGGGGAGCCTGCTGCTGCTGCGCTATCCCGCGCTGCTTCTCCGGGCGCTGGAGCGCAGCGACGGGGCGGATTTTTCAGGAGAGGCGGAAGGTGGGGGTTTGATCACCGGCTTTGGCTGGAAGCTGGACAGCCGGGGGCGACTGGGGAGCCGCAGCGACGGGCGGCGCCTCTCCTACGATCCGGTGGGGGGACTGAGCGCGGTGGAAGAGGAGGAGGGCGGCTGGAGTGTGGACCGGGGCGGGGTGAGCGGACCGGGCGAGAGTCGCCTGGACTTCGACCAGGAGGGTCGACCCCAAAGCGGCAACCTTCCCGGCAAAGGCTGGGGCCTGGGCAGTCCGCTGCGCTGGGAGCTGGGCCCGGGGGGGCGGGTGGAGCGGGTGCTGGGACCGCGCGGGGTCGAGAGCCTGGTCTATGACACCATGGGCAGGCTGGAGAGCTGGACCGGCACGGCCGGAACGGGAAAAGTGGAGCGGGATCCCTTCGGAAATCTGGTAGCAGTGAATGGCGAGTCGGCGGAGGGATGGGGCCGCCTGCTGAGCTACCGGGGCGCGGTGGCGATGGAGCCCGGACTGGCCTGGGCCGGGGCGCGGGGACGGGGCCTCTGGGATCCCGGTGGGGAAGTCATGTTTATGGAGGGGGAGGCGCCGTTGGATGCTCAGGGGCGGCTTTTGGGACCGCTGGGGATACGGATAGGGCTCTTGCAAAGTATTGATCCCATTGCGGGTACACGCCTGGGACCCGGGTTGCACTGGCCCTGGGCTGCCCCCACCCTTCGGTCGGAAGCCGCGCCGGACAGCCCCTGGGTGGACCCGGATGCGCCGGGGGTGAAACCCTGGTGGAGCCCGGAGCCCTGGGCCCCCCGCTCGGCCTGGGCCGATCCCCTGAGCCTCCTGGTGGCACTGGGCGAGCTGCCCTACATCGAGGCTATTCCTGCTCTGCCCTCGGGACTGGCCTGGTACCCGGAATCGACCGCCGTACCCGCCCCCCTTCGGGCCCCTCCGATCCCCGGTCTACAGGAAGACGCCCTGACCGAGCGCCTGATCACCCGGGCCCTGGGCGCCCCCCTTGCACCAAACGAGCCCCTTCAGTGGATCCTGGAGCCCTACCTGTCGGACTGGCCGGTCGTGCCGGGCTTGGAGGAATTGGGCGGGTGGTGAGGCCACCGCCTACCACCAAATCGCACATGGGCCCCCAGCACCTGATGCGGCTCCGGGACATTTCCATCGCCCCCCCACCGTCCCCGGCCGCGGCTCCGGCCACTGCCTTTCGCAGCGCCCCGATGGTCGCGACGCTACTCTCAGCGGCGGCCACATGCAGCAAAGACAGGCCGGACTGTTTAATCCGCCGCGCGGCGTTCAACATAAAACGCAGTATCGCACGGCTTCACGGCCGTGCGATACTGGAGTCACGCGCCCCGGAGACGACCGGCGCTCAGCGAACGCTACCGCCTCCCGACGTTAGACTGGGCGGCAGCGCTGTCGATCGCGCTCTTCTGAGTCGTGGTGATCGAGCCCTGCCGCACCAGGGTGCCGGTGGTTTGGGAGACGCAGCTCACGTAGGCCCCGTGGTTCTTCCAGGTGGCGGTGGGCGAGCAGGTCTGCCCGACGGAGCAGCCGTTCCCCAGTACCGGCGTGTGCGCGGGGGTGCCCGGGCAACTGTCCGCGCCATTGACCACGCGGTCGTTGTCTGCATCGTCGTCACAGGCGTCGCCGATCCCGTCGTTGTCCGCGTCGGACTGAGACTGGTTCTGCACGAAGTCGCAGTTGTCCGCGTCGTCGATCACGCCGTCCGCGTCGCTGTCCGGCTCGCACAGGTTGCCGATCCCGTCCCCGTCCGCGTCGGACTGATCGGGGTCGGCAACGCCGTCGCAGACGTCCACCGACTCGCACAGTCCGTCGCCGTCGGCGTCGTTCCCGATGTCCAGCGGACAGGAGTCCATGCAGTCGACGAGGCCGTCGCCGTCTGTGTCGCGGGAGTCGTCTTCGCCGGGGCAGACATCGGCGCTGTCGCAGGATCCGTCATTGTCGCTGTCGTCAAGGTAGTCCGCCGGGCATGGGTCCGACCCGCCGCACACGCCGTCGAAGTCCGCGTCGTTGGTGGGGTCGAAGGGACACAGCGTGTCACAGGCGTCCGGGACCCCGTCCGCGTCGTTGTCCACCCGGTCGTTCCCGGCGCAGATGTCCGCGTCGCCGCACACGCCGTCCCCGTCCGCGTCGTTTGCCGCGTCGGCCGGGCAGAGGTCGCAGGCGTCGGCGATACCATCTTCGTCCCCGTCGAACAGGTCGTCGCCGGCCGCGCACAGGTCTTCGCTGTTGCAGACCGTGTCCCCGTCGGTGTCGTCGCTGCCAGCGCCGTCGCTGTAGTCGTTGGGGCACTCGTCGACGCCCGTGCAGAGATTGTCGCCGTCCTGGTCGTTGAGCGGGTCGTCCGGGCACATGTCACAGAAGTCGGCGGCGCCGTCCGCGTCGGCATCGACGCGGTCATCGCCGGACGGGCAGGCGTCCTCGTCGTCGGTGATGGTGTCCCCGTCGCTGTCGTCGAGGCAGCCGTCGCCGTCAAGATCCCAGCCAGTGGCGTCCTCGGTCGGGCAGCCGTCCAGGTCGTCGGTGAGCGCGTCGCCATCGCTGTCGTCGAGGCAACCGTCCACGTCCAGATCGTAGCCGGAGGCATCTTCAGTCGGGCAGAGGTCGCTGTTGTCGCCCGCGCCGTCGGCGTCCCCGTCGGCAGACTCGTCGGGATCGGCCGGGAAGGCGTCGTCGCCGTCGCAGACAAGGTCGCCGTCGGTGTCGTCGGTCGCGTCAAGCGGGCAGAGGTCGCCGTTGTCGCCGACGCCGTCGCCGTCGGTATCGACAGACTCGGTGGGGTCGCGGGGCAGCGCGTCGTAGACGCCCGCCACGCCGTCGTTGTCGTCGTCGTCGTCGCAGGCGTCGCCGCCGTCCGCGGGCGCCCCCTCTACATAGTCGCTGTCGCGCTGATCCGCGTTGGCAATGTCGGGGCAGTTGTCGGCGTCGTCCACGGTGCCGTCGTCATCGGCGTCCACGTCGGGCTCGCCGGGGTTGGAGCAGCCCGCGCAGTTGAGCCCGTCGGCCGGGTCCGTGCCGTCGAGCAGCTCTGCGGCGTCGCTGATGCCGTCGCTGTCCGAGTCCGCGTCGCTGTCGCTGGTGCCGAGCGCCGCCTCTTCCCAGGCAGCGAGCCCGTCGTTGTCGTTGTCGTCGTCGCGGCCCACCAGATCGCCGGGGGCGATGTCCGCGACCAGCGGGTCGGTCCCGCCGATCAGCTCCTCATCGTCGTCGACCCCGTCGCCGTCCGTGTCGGCGATGTCGGGATCGGTGCCGTAGAGCGCCTCCTCGAAGGCCGAGAGACCGTCACCGTCGGCGTCCGCGCTGCTGACGCTGCTCGCCAGGAGGGGGTCGGTGCCGAGGCTGACCTCGTCGCCGTCGTTGACCCCATCGCCGTCCGTGTCGGCGGTCAGGGGATCGGTGAAGAACTGATCGGTCTCGTCGTTGTCCACAAGTCCGTCGCCGTCCACATCGTCGAAGATGGTGAGCGAGGAGTGGGTGAGGCCGGAGAGCGACAGCGACAGGGTGTTCAACATCGGCCGCTGGCCGTTAATCCAGGTCGGAGACACCTGAGCGGTGTAGGCGCCCATCTGCTGAGAGATCGAGGCGGGCGCAGTCCGGTCGGCCCGGGTGACGGAACCGGCGTGCGTCTTGACGGTGAGGAGCGTCCCGTAGGGGCTGTCGGTCGCAGTGACGAGGATGCCCCCCCTCTGGACACAGGATGAGGGCGCCACACCGGCAGGCGGATCGGCGAGATCGAAGGCGCACCACTGCTGCGTCGCGAGGCCGGCGCTGCTGTAGACGGGCGCATTTCTGCCAGTTCCTACCTTAATCTCTTTGCTGCTACCAGGCCGGAGAGCCACGTCCTCGACCCGGATCTCGCGCTTTCCTGGACGCGTGACAGTCTTGACTGCAGCGGTCTCCCGAGCCGCGCCGGCGCCGGGCGGCAGGGTCACCCGATCGGTGGTGCCCTCAAACCGGTATTCCTTCGCGCCGGAACTGGACTCCCTGACATCGGTCCCTTCGGGGGCGGAGATCCGGTCACCGCAGCCGTCGCCGTTCGCGTCGGGGTAGGCCAGGAAGTCCGGGCAGAGGTCGGTGGCGGGAGTGGTCGCCTCCGCCTCATATGGATCAGCACAGTCGAGGTCGTCTGATCGGACAACGGCGCGCTCTTCCGCCGATCCGGTGATGGGGCGCAGGCCGTCGCCGTCGGCGTCCGTATAGAAGAGCTCTGCACCGTCGCAATCCGAGTCGGCACCGTCACCGACCCGCTCGGTCGCCCCCGGATAGACCGCCGCAAGGGCGTCGTCGCAGTCGTCGGTGTTCGCGGCGCCGGAGCCGGTGTCGCAGCTCAGGCTGGAGCCGGCGACAATGATGGAGGTGCCGTAGTTGTCGCCGTCGCGATCCATATAGCAGTCGTCAACGCCGTCGCAGTCCTGATCGATGCCGTCCGCCGTCCGCTCTGCGGCGCGAGGATAGACCAACGCGAGGGCGTCGTTACAGTCGGTCGCGTTCGGAGCGCCGGTGCCGGTGTCGCAGCTCAGGCTGGAGCCCGCGACAACGATGGAGGTGCCGTAGTTGTCGCCGTCCCGATCCTGGTAGCAAGCATCCACGCTGTCACAGTCCTGATCGATGCCGTCCGCCGCCCGCTCGGCGGCGCCGGGATTGATCGATGCGAGGGTGTCATCACAATCGTGCGCGTTCGCGGCGCCGGTGCCGGTGTCGCAGCTCAGGCTGGAGCCGGCGACAATGAATGAGGAGCCGTAGTTGTCGCCGTCGCGATCCTGATAGCAGGCATCCAC
>JBEIQK010000134.1:0-11369 GCA_040376505.1 Alphaproteobacteria bacterium
CAACACCTCGGATGTCGGGGACGCCATCACCTTCGTCTCCGAGAACGACGGCATCTCCTTCGGCATCGGTCGGCGCCCCTCGGTCTACCCGCTCACCAGCGTGGAGAGCCTCTTCGCCTACTACAGCGAACTGGACGTCTACCAGCCCGACGCGCTGGTCGGCACCGCCGACGTGGGCAGCGGCACCTTCACCGACGCCCCCACCCGCGTCATCCGCGCGGCCAACTGGAAGCACGGCGCCCCGGTGGCGGTCACCTTCCCGGGCGGCCTGCCGCCCGAGGACGCCAACGTCGGCTCGATCCCGATGCCGCTGGTGCCCAATGAGGCGACCACCACCACCCTGCCGCTGCTGCCCCAGGGGGTCATGCTCTCCTGGACGGGCCCGCAGTACGACAACACCGGCGCCGTCGTGCAGACCGGTGAGGTGCGCACCTGCCTGCAGTTCCTCGCTCATCCCGAGGCCCCCGCCGCCGCCGAGGACTGCCTCAGCCTCGCCGAGCCCCCCGACGACGGCAGCAGCTTCGCCGGCCAGATGTACACGGGGCCCTGGGACACCAACGGCGGCGTGACCCTGAGTTGGGTGCAGCCCGAGGGCGCGGACGCCAGCGAGGACATCATCACCGTCTCGGTGCGCTTCCTCGGCCCGGTCGACTTTGACGACGAGAACAAGCTGGTCTCGCAGGTCCCCGTCGGCGTCAGCGACGAGGTGATCGAGTCCTGGGAGGACTACGCCAACGACGGTCTGGTGCCCGAAGGCTCCGAGCCCCCCGAAGGTGTGCGCGCGGCCCTGGCCTGCGAAGAAGAGGGCGTGGACTTCTCCTGGGAGCGCGACCCCGCGCTCTTCGACGACAATGGCAACCTCATCGTGAGCATGCAGGGTGAGCCCACCCACACGCTCTCCGACGTGACCTGCCATGTGCCCTCCGCGGCCACTTCGTTCACCATCACCGATGAGATGATCGCCGATGCGCGCGACTATGCGCTGCGCAACAACGCCGAGGGCGCGATCTTCTACCTCACCCGTATGACCATCCTGGACATCGACACCCCCCCGGTGCGCGATCGCTTCGGGCAGAAGCGTGACATCAGCGATGTGCGCGTGCTCACGCGCTCCGTCGAGCTGGGTCGCTTCTGGTTCAACCTGTAGGCCGAGCGGAGTCACCCATGTCGCGCTCCAGCACTCTTCTCCTGCTTCCGCTCCTCCTCGCCTGTCAGTTTGGTGACAGCCTGGAGCCCTACTACAGCGGCGCCGGCCCCAAGATCAGCGGTCTGTCTCAGGATCGCGAAGACGGGACTGTGGGTGGTGACACGATCACCATCAGCGGCTCGGGCTTCGGCGACGATCCGGCGATGATCACCGTGGTCTTTGGCCCGGTCAACGCCAAGGTGGTCTCGGCCTCCGACAGCGCCATCGAGGTCGTGGTCCCCCGCGGCTCGATCGAGGGCGGCGCCGTCGACGTGGTCATCGGCACCGCGGCGGGCCAGGCTCGGCTCAACGACGGCTACTTTTACGACGTCGATGGCCCCGATGTGGAGGGCTTCTACGACGACGAGATCGCCTACGTCACGGTCACCAACGACTACCTGTCGTGTCTGGGCGGCCTGGGCAATCCCTTCGGCTCGCCCTGCGACATCTTCGCCTTCTCGGGGCTCGCCGGCCTGGAGGGTCGGTCGGAGATCCTGGAGTTCCTGTACCCCCGCGCCCATGTGCCCTTCACGGGCTCGCGCGGTGGCTTCGGCGGCGTCACCGACGTCTCCTGGAACAAGTGGACCCTCGAGTCGCCGGCCCACGAGGTCAACACCTTCGACGTCGAGGACATGTACAGCACCAAGCGCGTGGAGGTGAAGGACTTCACGCTGCGCAACCCCGCCCTCGAAGGGCTGGACTGGTGCGCCAACCTGCCGGCCCTCGCCACCTACACCTGGCCGGGCGGCGGCGAGAACGGCGAGGGCGAGCCCATCGGCCGCACCGACGTCTTTGCGGGTTCGCTCCTGCGCAACGCCGCCACCGACGACTTCAACGTGCAGGCGATCGGCGCCACCCAGCCCGACATCGTCTGCGAGCCGACCGCGAAGAAGTACGATCTGTCCGAGGTCAAGTTCTGCCAGACCAACGACTACGATACGCCGCGCACCTTCACCTACGAGGCGGAGTGGCCGGTCGGCGGGTACTTCTTCAGCCCGGGCTACCAGACCAAGGCGGGCCAGCAGGTGCCGATCACCGATGCGCCGGTGGAGGTCGTCCTCGACATCCCCGAGGCTGGCGTGGTGGGCGTTCCCCTGGTGCTCCCCGAGCACGCGGTCTTCCGCGGCACCTCGGGCTTCGCGCTGGAGGACTTGGGGCTCAACCCCAACGACGCCGGCGACCAGACCATGTTCTCGCTTACGGGTTGGAGCGGCTCGTGCGCCGACTCCAACGGTGACCGCGTCACCACCGGTGATGACGTCGCGGCGACCTGGGAGTGGGAGCCCACCGAGGTGGAGGTCCCCGTCGGCGGCTCCATCAAGGCGGTCCGCAGCTACGTTCGCGTGGCCACCACCTACTTCCGTCAGGGCTGGATCGGCGGCATCGGCTCGGCCTTCCGGGCCACCATCACGGTGCCCGATGCCCACAACGTGAACGAGGCCACCGGTCGCTCGGTGCTGGAGATGCCCGCCTCGGTGCTCTACCAGTTCCCCAACGCCATGCAGGACAAGGGCGACCGCCTGTCCTCGGGCCCGGGCGGCGGCGGCTATGTCTTTGGCGACTGGGGCGATCCCACCCGTCAGGACTACGGCTTCATCATCATGACCGCCGAGCGGGTCACCGAGTACAAGGTGGCCTCCTCGCTCGGCGGCAGCGTGATCTTCGCCTACACCACCGGCGACGTGGGCTACCTGCTCTACGCCATCGGGCCGGGCGGCTACTCGAGTTGGGTGAACCCCACCCGCTCGGGCGACGCCTGCGGCGACTGCGCCGACAGCGACGGAGACGGCTGGGCCGACCTGCTCGATCCGGACTGCGGCGACAGCGGCAGCGGGGCGGAAGACAACGCCACCTTCGGCGCCAGCACCTGCAACGACGGCATCGACAACGACGGCAACGGCCTCATCGACGCCGAAGACCCCGAGAACTGCTCGTCGGGCAGCGACGGCGAGACCAACTGCGCCGACGGCATCGACAACGACGAAGACGGCCTCACCGATGATGTCGACGGCGAGTGCGCCGACGCCGGTGGCACCGAGAGCGGGCTCGACGATCCGGACTGGCTGTGCACCAACGGCCTCGACGACGACAGCGATGGCTACGCCGACTTCGAGGATCCCGACTGCACCAACGGCGCCGATGACGAAGTGGGCTTTGGCATCACGCAGTGCAACGACGGCGTCGACAACGACGGCCACGGCGACGTCGACAGCGACGACCTGTACTGCAAGCGCCGCGGCGCCGACGAGGACACCGAGAAGCCGGACATGACGGATCAGTGCGTCAACGGCCTCGACGACGATGGCGACGGCTACTCCGACGCCAACGACCCCGACTGCGAGCTGTCGCCCTACGCCTTCGAGCGCTACGAGAGCTTTGATCTCGACGATCCGCTGGTCACCACCTGCTACAACGGCCAGGACGACGACCTCGACGGCTTCGCTGACGCCAGCGATGTCGGCTGCGTGAACGCCGCGGGGGAGCCGGACGGCTTCGTCAACGACGAGAACGCGGCGCTCCCTGGCTTTACGGCCTGTGGAGACGGCTCCGACAACGACGGCGACGGTTGGACCGACGCCTCCGATCCCGACTGCTCCAGCGGCGGCGTGGCCGAGGTCGGCTACTCCACGTCGACCTGCAACGACAACCTCGACAACGACGGTGACACCTTTACCGACGCTGCGGACACCGACTGCACCACCGGCAGCGAGAACACCGAAATCGCTCCGTGATCGCCTTGACGGGGCCTGAGGGCCCCGCTATATAGGCAGCGCTTCGGGCGGGCAGGGTTTACTCGGTTCGCCCCTCAGCGTCCGCCTCCGTGGCGGTCTGAAGCAGGAAATAGGCCAGTAGCTCAGGTGGTTAGAGCACACGCCTGATAAGCGTGAGGTCGGCAGTTCAAGTCTGCCCTGGCCTACCATTTCCAGCTTCCCGGGGGCATAGCTCAGTTGGGAGAGCGCCTGCTTTGCACGCAGGAGGTCATCGGTTCGAACCCGATTGTCTCCACTGTGTGCGGCAGGCGCGCTCGCGTTTGGGGCTGCGCCGTCGCGAGGGGCCCCCGCGCGCTCAGGGCTCTTCTTCGAACATCAGGCGCAGGCGCCGCATGATCGGCCGCAGGCTGCGGTGGTTGACCACGCGCGAGGCCTCCTGGGGCGTGAACCAGCTCACCTCGCGGATGCCCTCGGCCCCAGCGGGGGCGAATTCGGTGACCTGGTGGGGGGTCTCCATCAGGTACATGTGCAGGGTCTTCAGGCGGGGCGAGCCGTCGGGGGTCTGAAAGCCGTAGCGCACAAAGCCCAGATCGTGGGTGATGCGCAGGTCGAGGGGGTAGCCCATCTCCTCGCGCACCTCGCGCACGGCCGCCTCGGTGGGGGTCTCGCCGATCTCCAGCTTGCCCTTGGCGACCTCCCAGCTGCCGCCCGCCCGCCGGTGAACCCGGATCAGGGCGAAGCGGGGGCCGTCGGGGCCGTACCAGACCGGGATGCCGCCGGCGGAGACCTGCTCGGCGTAGCCGTCGCGCAGGTTGAGCACGTAGCGGAGCAGCACCTGGTTGACCTGCCAGAGGCCCTGGTTGTTGCGGTCAAAGCGCATGCCTTCGCGACGCGCGCGAGCGGCATCGATGATCAGGACGGCGGGATCGCTGCTTTGGCGGTGGGCCACATGCCAGGCCTGCCACTCAAAGCGCGAGAGGAAGACGGGCTTTCCGCCCTTGAGCTGGACGGTGCCCTCGCTCAGGGCCCGCTGGACCCGGCGCTCGGTGGTCGCGTGGTAGAGGATGTCGGGGGGAGGGCTGTTGCGCCCGCGCCGCACGGCCCGCGGGTCGCCGCGCGCGCCGCGGTCCGCCTCATCGGGCGGCCGCTCCAGTTCGTCCAAGGCCGGATCATCCACAGGGCACCGCAACCTGCCTGTGCCCGCTCATCGCCCGTGTGTCGGGGAGCCGCAGCGAGCACGTCCATTCTCCAGACTGTGGGGTGCTCGGGGCCGCTGTCAAGAGCAGGGCCCGAGGAGCGTGCGCGCAGGCCCCTCCTCGGCCTCACATGGGCGGATCCCAGACGGTGCGCCACAGGGCGTCGGCCTCGGCGGCCGAGGCGCGTACGGCGTCGCAGAGCCAACGCCAGCGGTCGAGGCGGCCCTCGGGCGGGGCGCTGCTGACCATCTCCACGGGGTAGTGGGCGTCGTCGGTGAAGCGCCCGCCGAGGAAGCGGAAGGTGTCGACCAGGGCGCCGTTGGCGTTGGTGGGGCCGGCCTGGGCGGCGAGGCCTTGCCCCAGGTGGGTGGCCACCGCCTCCATCGCCGGGTCGAGGGCGGGGAGGAGACCCTGGCGCGGCAGCGCCGTGAGCTGGCCCAGCAGCTCCGCCAGGGCGAGGCCGAGGGCCGAGCCGGGGAGCGCGTCGGCGCCGAGCTCATCGAGCCAGCCCAGCGCGCCGTGGCGGGCCCAGGGCTGCAGGCGATCGAGCATGGCGGCGGCCCGCCCGTCGCGCAGGGCCTCGCCGAAGGCCTCGGCGGAGAGCGGGCTCGGCAGCAGCTCCTGGCCGGCGCCGGACCATGCGAGGAGTTGGGTGGGCGCCTGATCGCCGCGGTGTCCGAGCGCCCGGCTGGCCCGAATGGCGAGGCTGATGCGGTGCAAGGCCGGCACCGGCGCGCCAAAGAGCAGGTCGAGGATGGCGGGCTCGGCGACCACGCCGAGGCGGCCGAGCGCCCGGCGCAGGCTGCGGGCCGCCTCGCGGTGGCGGGAGTCGCGGCCGAGGGCCACCAGGGCCCGCGTGGCGGGGTGCAGCCCCAGGCCGGCGCGATCCACCTCAAACCAGGGGCCGGCGCCGTCGGCGACGAGGCAGAGCGCCAAGGGGTCGCGGGTGGGGCCGGGGACGAGGACGAGGCCGCCCGGCTCGCGGCTGCCGGTGACGGTGGAGAGCAGCGGGCTGTACAGGAGGGCCGGGCCTTCAACGGTGGCGATGTCATCGGGATCTCCGACGACCTCCACCTTGAAGCGCTGGCCAAAGCTCCGCGACTTGCTGAGCAGCAGGATGCCCGCCGTGAGGGCCGCGGGGCTGTTGCCTTGGAGCGTGATCGACACGAGGTCCTCCGCGGACGGGTTCGCCGGGGGCGGATCCTGCCCGAAGCGGGCCCGCCTGGGAAGGCCTCAGTCCCGGCTCTCCGGCTTGCTGCTCGACAGGTGAATCAGCCAGGCGGGGCCGAGGAGTGGGGTGCCATTGGACGACAGGGCCACCAGCGCCAGCATCGGCTCCCAAATTGCGGCGAGGAGCCCGAGGCCGACGCGGCCGAGGCCGCCGGCGATCAGGGCTGCGAGGCGCGCCGAAGCCAGGGAGACCCAGCCATCGAGCAAGGCCGGCACATCGTCTTCGCGCACCCGGCCGGCCCGCCACTGGTGCAGGGCGTAGACGGCGGTGCCCATCCGGGTGGCGGCCAGCAGGGCCAGCGAGGTGATCACCGCCAGCACCAGGGCCGCCGGCCGCTGCGGGTATTCGGCGCCCATCACCGCGAGGTAGAGCCAGGGCAGGGCCACGCCGGGCAGCGCCATGACCCCCGCCAGCCCCGAGAAGCAGAGCCGGGCCCAGGCGGCGAGCGCGGTGGGGCGGGCCTTTCCGGCGGGGGTGGGCCCCTGGTAGCGGGCCCGGTTCTCGCCCTCGGCCCGGTTGAGATCGACGTGCAGGGGCAGCAGGTTGGCGGCCATCACCCGGGTGGGCTTGACCCCCTCGGGCAGCCAGGGCTCCAGGGCGCCGCGGTGGGCGTGGCTGGAGACGAGGCGGCCCAGGCTCCCCACACCCTCCACGCGCAGGACGTAGCTGCCATCGGCATGACGGGCGAGGAGGTCGACGTGGGTGCTCTGCAGCAGGGCGCTCTCAAGGCCGCCCCCGGCGGGGAGCAGCAGGTAGATGAGGTCGTCGAAGGGGCAGACCGCCACCTTGCCCGACACCCGCCCCTCGCCGGTGCCGATCCCGATCTCCACAGGGCCGTGGAAGCTGAGGATCCGCACCACATCGGGAGGCAGGTTTGGGGCGCTCATCCGACCCGGGCGACCTGCATCGCGAAGGGCCGATCGTCGAGGCGCCCCTCGACGCTGGTGTCTTCTGTGGCCGAGAGCGCCGTGGCCAAGGCCTCGGTCTGCAGCAGGCCGGCGAAGCGGGTCACCGCCGCCACCACCGCCGCGTCGCCCTGGATGGAGACCGTGATGCGGTCGGTGTAGCCGAGGTCGGCCTCCTTGCGGCCAGTCTGCAGGCGGGCCAGGACCTCGCGGGCGAGGCCTTCTTCGCGCAGATCGTCGTCGAGCTGGGCGTGGAGCACGACCACGGCGATGGCCGAGCCAGCCGCCTCAAAGCCGCCCTTGGGCGCCACCTCCACCACCAGATCCTCGCCGGTGAGGGCGTGGGTGGCGTGGGGCAGGGCCACCTCGTAGCGCCCGTCGCGCAGCAGGGTGTTGCGCACCGTCGCCGCGTCGGCCGCCGAGAGGGCCGCCGCCACCGCCTTCATGTCCTTGCCCAGGGTCTTTCCAAGGCGCGGGTAGTTGGGCTTCATCTTGAAGGTGACGAAGCGATCGGCATCCTGGGTGAAGCGGATCTCGCGGACGTTGAGCTCCTCTTGGAGCTGCCCCAGCAGGGCGCCGAGCCGCTCGGCCCGGCTGGGATCGGCCAGGATGACCTCGGCGGCCGCCAGCGGTTGGCGCACGCGCACACCGACCCGCGAGCGGGCCGAGAGGCCGAGGCTGGCCAGCTCGCGCACCAGCGCCATGTCGGCGGAGAGCGCGGCGTCGCCGGCGCCGTAGGCGAGCGAGGCGACCGTGGGCCAGTCGGTGAGGTGCACCGAGCCGCCGGGGAGCTGCAGCCGCTGGAACATGCCCTCGGCCATGAAGGGCAAAAAGGGCGCCAGCAGCGTGGAGAGGGTGGACAGCACCCGGTGGAGGGTCCACAGGGCGGCCTGGGTGGCGGCGCCCTCGCCCCAGAAGCGGCTCCGGCTGCGGCGCACATACCAGTTGGACAGACCGTCCACGAAGGCCGAGATCGCCCGGGCCGCGTCGTAGATCAGGTAGGCGTCGAGCTTCTCGGTGAGGGTGCCGACAAGGCTCTGCAGCTCGCCCAGGATCCACCGATCGAGCAGGTGCAGGTCGCCCTCGGCCGGCGCCTGGCCCGGCGCGAAGCCGTTGATGTTGGCGTAGATCGTGAAGAACTGAAAGACATTGCCCAGCCGCAGGTGCAGCTCGCGCTGGCCGTCGCGGATGGCCCGCAGGCTGATGCGCGTGTTGGCCCAGGGCGGGTTGCTCGCGTAGAAGAGCCAGCGGAAGGCGTCGGCGCCGGGCGGATCGAAGGGGGCGATCATCCAGGCCTGCTTGCCGAGGCCGAGCGCCGCGATGTCGTCGGGGTGAACGGTGATCGTCTCCTTGCCGCGCACCGGGCCGGGCACCACGACCACCGGCTGGGCGCCCGCGCCATCCTCGTTGGGGCCGAGGCGCATCTGTTCACCCGGGCCCAGGTCGAGGGAGCGGGCGGCGGCCTTGCCCATGCCGACGTGGCCGCGCTTGAGGCTGGGGTCGGGGAGGATGTTGATCTTCATCCGTCCACGCAGCACCAGGTCGGGGCTCGTGTAGTTGCCCTTGGACTTGGACTCCTTGATGCCGTCCATGTCGCAGACATGGCCCAGCACGATGCAGGAGCGGAAGGGCCGCGGGAAGGGGACCGTGGGCAGATCGAGCTTGGCGCAGGTCTGTTCATCAAAGAGCAGGGTGCTGATCATGAGCAGGCTGTAGAACCAGCCTCTTGTCTGATCTACCGCCTCGGAGATGAAGTCTGCCGGGAAGGAGCGGCGGAATTCCGCCTGACCCTGGTGGGGGAAGCCCCACTGGGCGAAGGGCATACAGCCCGAGTCAAACCAGCAGTCGATGACCTCGGAGACCCGCGCCATCTCGCCGCCGCAGGCCTTGCAGGGCACCTTCACCCGGTCGATCCAGGGCTTGTGCACCTGCAGATGAATGTCGACGCTCTCGTCAAAGCCGGTGGCGCCGCTCGCCTTCAAGGCCTCGACGCCGGCGAAGGCTTCGCGCGTGCCGCAGGACTCACAGGTCCAGATCGGCAGCGGCGTGCCCCAGAAGCGCTCGCGCGACAGGGCCCAGTCGACGTTGTTGCGCAGGAAGTCGCCAAAGCGCCCCTCCTGGATGTGCTCGGGCAGCCAGGTGACCGCGGCGTTGTTGGCGAGGGCGGCCTCTTTGAACTTGGTCGTGCGGATGAACCAGCCCGGGCGGGCGAGCTGCATCAGGGCGTCTTCGCTGCTGCGCGGGCTGAAGGGGTAGCTGTGGCGCACGGTGCCGGAGTGAAAGACGAGGGCGCGGCTCTTCAGCTCGGCGAGGATGGGCTTGTCGGCAGCCTTGAAGTGCTGGCCGCGCACGAAGTCGGGCGCCGCTTCGACAAAGCGGCCATCGGGCCCCACCAGGGCGAGGAAGCCGAGCTGGTGCTCCTTGGCGGCCTGAAAGTCGTCTTCGCCATAGGCCGGCGCGGTGTGAACAATGCCGGTGCCGGCCCCCAGGCTGACGTGGCTGCCGGGGATGACGACGAAGGCCGTCCCGCCCGGATCGGCCCAGCGGTAGGGCGGCTCGTAGGCCATGCCCACCAGGGCGGCGCCCTTCACCACCTCCAGCACCTCGCCCCCCTCGGGCTTGAGCGCCAGGGCGGTGATCACGACTTCATCGTTCACCTGGACATAGGCGTAGTCCAGCTCGGGGTTGACCGCGAGGGCCACGTTGGAGGGCAGGGTCCAGGGGGTGGTCGTCCAGGCCAGGAAGCTGGTGCCCGGCTTGCCCACCACCGGAAAGCGCAGGGTGACGCTCGGATCGTCCACGTCGCGGTAGCCATCGCCCACCTCGCCGCTGGAGAGCGCCGTGCCGCCTTCGGGCCACCACCAGACCACCTTGTGGCCCTGGTAGAGCAGATCCTTGTTGAAGAGCTCGGAGAGGGCCCACCAGACGCTCTCCACATAGGAGCGGTGGTAGGTGACGTAGGCGCTGGGCAGATCGAGCCAGAAGCCGATGCGGTTGGTCAGGGTCTCCCACTCGCTGGTGTAGCGAAAGACGCTCTCGATGCAGCGCTGGGAGAAGGCGTCGAGGCCATAGGCCAGCACCGCCTCGCGGGCGTTGCGAAAGGGCGAGTCGCCGCCGCTGCGCATGCCCAGCTCTTTCTCGACCTCCACCTCTACCGGCAGGCCGTGGGTGTCCCAGCCGCCCTTGCGCTCGACATGGTAGCCGCGGAGCGTCTTGTAGCGGGGGAGGAGGTCTTTGATGACGCGGGTGAGCACATGGCCGTTGTGGGGCATGCCGTTGGCCGTGGGCGGACCTTCGTAGAAGACGAAGGAGGGCTTGCCGGCGCTCTTGTCGAGGCTCTGCTGAAAGACCTTGTGCTCGCGCCAAAAGGCCAGGACCTCTTCTTCGAGGTCGACGGGACGGGGCAGCTCGCCAAAGGCGGTGTGATTGTTCAGGCTCATCAGTGTACGAGCTCCATTCCTTCCTGTTGTCCAGGCCGCTCCAGGCGCAGGCGGAGCTGCTCCCGGCGGGCCAACGCAAACCAACCGCCCACGCCGCCCGGCTTGGGCCATCCGTCCACCGCCCGGCGGATCACCGACTCGTCGCCCAGCGGCGCGTTGGCCTCGCTGAGCAGGCGCCAGGCGGTCCACCAGCGGTTGTCGGGCCACTCGATGAAGACCACCGCCGCTGGCATGGGCTCGGGCGCCCGACCGAGGCGGATCGGCAGCACACCGAGCAGCGCGGCGCACTCGGCGTCGGGGCGGGCGGCGAAGGCGGCCATCATCCGGCTGCGGTGGGGCGGGGCCGCCGTGAGGATGGGCCCCAACTCCACCTGCTCCACCACATCGCCGCGCAGCACCAGCATCGCCGGGGCCGGGCGCTCGGCCGGCAGCCGGGCGAGCACCATCGCCAAGAGGCTCTCGCCCAGGGGCTCGTCCTCTTCGGGGAAGCGGTCGCGGTCACGGGGGGTGCTGTGGACGCGGAGCGGGATGGTGGGGGGTGTCATGGCGCGGCCGGGAGCCTATTCACCGCGCCGATCTGCGCAAGGCGGGCGCCCAGGGCGGCGTACCAGCCGACCACCCGCGGATGGGGGGCGCCGTCGGCGCCGCGCGGCTCGAAGGCCTCGTCGTGGAGCGGCCCGCCGCCGTCCTGCCCTTCGAG
>JBEIQK010000780.1:0-3045 GCA_040376505.1 Alphaproteobacteria bacterium
AAACTGACCGCTTCGGGCGTTTACTTCCCGGGCGCCCTTTGCTACTGATCCCCGCCTGAAGCATCTGCGGGGAACCCGATGGCCGTGCCCGACAACGAATCCCACATCGAGGCAGCGGCCGAGCACGCCGCGGGCCCCTCCAACCTGCCGGACCTCACCCAGGTCCCGATAGACCAGCGCGACAAGGTCTGGTTCGAGACCTACTACCAGGGCGACACGATGCCCCAGCTCACCGTTCGCGCGGTGGTGATGGGCATGTTCCTGGGCGGCGTGATGTCGCTGTCCAACCTGTACGTGGGGCTCAAGACCGGCTGGGGTCTTGGGGTGGCCATCACCTCCTGCATCCTGTCCTACGCCATCTGGAACGCGTTCCTGCAGGCCGGTCTCGCCAAGACCAAGATGTCGGTGCTCGAGAACAACTGCATGCAGTCCACCGCCTCGTCGGCGGGCTCGTCGACCGGCGGGACGATGGTGTCGGCCATCGCGGCCTACCTGCTGATCACGGGCACCAACATGCCCTTCTGGCAGCTCTTCATCTGGACGGCCTCGCTGGCGGTGCTGGGCACCTGCATCGCGATCCCGATGAAGCGCCAGATGATCAACCACGAGCAGCTCAAGTTCCCATCGGGCATCGCGGCGGCCGAGACCCTGCGCAGCCTGCACGCGGCCGGGGGTGAAGCCCTCCAAAAGGCGCGCGCGCTCTTCGTCTCGATGGCGCTCGGCGTCTTCATCAAGTTCTGGATCGAAGGCCTTCCCGCGGTGCTGGCCAAGCTCGGCAAGTCCGAGTCGCTGGGCTTTCTCACGGTGCCGGGCGAGAAAGAGCTGCCCGTGCACATCAACGGCAAGGAGGCCAGCGCCTTTGGCCTCGCCCTGCCGGTCGATCCGCTGATGATCGCCGCGGGCGCCATCGTGGGCCTGCGCACCTCGGTGTCGATGGCGGTGGGCGCGGTGGTGCTCTACGCCATCCTGGGCCCCTGGCTCGATGACAACGGCATCTTCAAGGAAATGGCCGAGATGGGTGCCTTGGCGAGCCCCGACGTGGGGCCGGGCAACATCCGCAAGTGGGGCCTGTGGACGGGCTCGGCGATGATGGTGAGCTCGGGGCTGATGGCCTTCGCCTTTCAGTGGCGCAGCATCGTCGCCGCCCTGTCGGGATTGGGCTCGCTCTTCAGCGCCAAAAAGACCACGGTGGAAGACCCGATGGACGCCATCGAGGTGCCCAACTCCTGGTTCGCCATCGGCGTGGGCCTCTCGTCGATCGCCATCGTCGCGATCATGTGGGTGGCCTGGGACATCGCGCCCTACTGGGGCGTGGTCTCGATCTTCTTCGCCTTTGTGCTCTCGCTGGTGGCCTGCCGGGCCTGCGGCGAGACCGACATCACGCCGATCGGCGCGATGGGCAAGGTCACCCAGCTCTTCTACGGCATGACCATCCAGGGCCAGCCGGTGCCGAACCTGATGACCGCGGGCGTCACCGCCGGCGCCGCCGGGGCCGCCGCCGACCTGCTCACCGACCTCAAGAGCGGCTACCTGCTGGGCGCCAACCCGCGCCAGCAGACCATCGCCCAGCTCATGGGCATCATCGCCGGCACGCTGGTGGTGGTGCCGGTCTGGTACGTGCTGGTGCCCGACGCCTCGGCGATCGGCTCGGAGAGCAAGAACTTCCCGGCCCCCGCCGCCGAGGTCTGGGCCAGCGTGGCCCGCCTCCTCGCCAAGGGGCTCGACAGCCTGCATCCCACCATCCTCACCGGCATGGTGGTGGGTGCCATCATCGGGGTGGTGCTGACGGTGGTGGAGCAGCAGGCGCCCAAGCACATCAAGAAGTGGGTCCCCTCCCCTACCGGCCTCGGCCTCGCATTCGTCATCGGCTTCTCCGACTCGATCGCCTTCCTCGTGGGCGCCGTGCTGGCCGAGCTCTACAAAAAGGTGCGCCCCACCCAGGCGCCGATCTTCACCGTGCCCGTCAGCTCGGGCATCATCGCCGGCGAGAGCATCATGGGCATCGTCATCGCCCTGCTCAGCGCAGGCGGCATCCTCTAGGCCCCGCCTCGTGCCACACACCCGACTGCTCTCCTTCGAGGAGCTGATCAGCCGCTTCTTCGAGCTCCCCGAGGCGGAGGCCGAGCTGCGCCGCCGCTACGAGACCGAGATCGCCGTGCTGGTGGTCGACTTCTCCTCGATGGTGGAGCGCTCGAACCACCAGGGCGTGCTCTACGCCCTGGCCCTGGCCCGGGCGGCTGAGCGGGCGATGGCGCCGTCGATCGAGGCGGCCGGCGGGGAGATCATCAAGCGGGTGGCCGACACCTTCTTCGTGGTCTTCCCCACGCCGCAGCAGGCCCTCGAGGGCGCGCTGGCCGGCCTGCGGGCGGCCCTCGACTGGAACCGGCCGCGGCAGGGCGCCCTCGGCGGGGCCGATCGCGCCGATCCGATCTGGCCCTGCCTGGGCCTCGGCTTTGGGCGGGCGGTCTTCATTCCAGGGGTGGACGTCTTTGGCGAGGAGGTCAACCGGGCCTTTGTGCTGGGCGAGGACATCGCGCGCCACCGCGAGCTACTCTGCACTGAGGCCTTCCTCGCCGCCATCGAGCCCCTGCCCGAGGGGGTCGGCGCCTACCGCGGCCCGCAGGATCGCGAAAAGGAGGCGGGCTTCCCCTTCGTGGTGCTCTCCGACTACCGTGATCCCTGACCCTCCAGCCCGCCCGGTCGCCCGTGTTACCACCCCGCCCGGTCCAGCCCAGAGGTCCAAGATGTCCGCAGACACCCCCCGCTCCCCTGCTGCCCCCGGCGAGAGCCTGGAGGGCGCCCACCAGGCCCTGCACAGCACCCTCGCCGCCCTCGTCGCCCGCCTCCGGCGCGCCGATGAGGCCACGCTGGCCGAGGTCAAGGCCACGCTCACGACCCTCGCCAGCGGCGACAACGGCTCTCGCGTGCGCGATGAGCTGGAGAACCTCGCCAAGGGGGAGCTGCTCGAGGTGAAGTGGGAGATCGAAGAGGTGATCGAGGCCACCACCCCCAAGAAGGCGCCGCCGCCTGCGCCGCCCGCACCGG
>JBEIQK010000866.1:0-2642 GCA_040376505.1 Alphaproteobacteria bacterium
CACCACCCGCGGCAGGCCGGCCTTGCGCAGGCGGGAGAGCGCGATGCGGGCCTTGTCGTAGCTGCCGGCCTTGCCGCGGGAGTGGTCGACCGTGGCGGCCCGGGCGCCGTCGAGGCTGACGTAGCCGGTGTTCACGCCCGCGGCGGCGAGGGCTTCGGCGCGGGCCTCGGTGAGCAGCCAGCCGTTGGTGTTGAAGCTGACGGTGAAGCCCTTGCCCACCGCCTGGGCCATCAGGACCTCGAGGTCCTTGCGCAGCAAGGGCTCGCCGCCGACGAAGTTCATGCCGGCCGGCGCGCACCAGGGGGCGAGGCGGTCGATCAGCTCCGACCAGACCGCGCCGGGCAGGTCGGGGGTCTTGTTCTTGTAGATGTCGCAGTGCAGGCAGGGCAGGAAGCAGCGGTCGGTGACCGAGAGGTGGATCTGGCTCGGCCGCCCCGGCGCCCGACGGAGGTGGAGGCGGTCGAGGCCGCGATCGAGCCAGCGGGGATCGGCGGCGGCGGGTGGGGGCGGCTGGGGGAGCGGCATGGGCGGGCCGTAACCGGGGCGTTGGGCGGCGCGACTGGATACCGGGCCGGATGCGACGCTGGATTCCAACGCTGATGGGCCTCGCCCGCGACCGGCTGGGCCTCTCCGCGGGGCCGGCCGACCGCCTGCGCCCCGAAGAGCTCAACGCGGTGCTGCCGGCCGTGCACCGGCTGAGCGGCGGGCTGGGCGGAGGCCGGGGGAAAGCCGGCGCGGTCTACCTCGACGAGGCCCGGCTGGAGGCCGCCTACCTGCTGCACTTCTGGCCGATCTCCTAGGCGATGGCCGCCGCGGTGCTGGCCGAAGGCTGGCTGCCGAAGGGGGCGCGGGCCTTGGAATTGGGCTGCGGGCCGGGCCCGCTGACGGCGGCCTTGCTCGACGCTGGGGCGGCCTCGGTGCTGGCGGTGGATCACAGCGCTCAGGCCCTCCAGACGGTGGGGGCGCTGCTGCCGGCGGCACGGGTTTCGACCCTGCGTTGGGAGGCCGAGTCGGGGGCTCCCTTGCCCGAAGGGCCCTACGATCTGCTGGCGATGAGCCACTTCATCAATGAGCTGTGGAAGCGCGAGCCCGACCGCCTCGCGCGGCGGGCGGCCTTCCTGGGCGGGCTGGCGGGTCGACTCGCGCCGGGCGGGCGCCTGCTCATCATCGAGCCGGCGGCCCACGCCCTCAACGCCGATCTGCTGGGGCTGCGCGATCAGCTGCTGCGCGACGGCTGGCGGGTGGAGGCGCCCTGCTTTTTTCAAGGGCCCTGTCCGGCCCTGGCCTTGGGGGCGGCCTGCCATGCCGAGGCCACCACGCCCTTGCCGCCGCACGCGCGGCAGCTCCTCACCGCCGCGCACATCGATCGGGCCCGGCCGGGCTTTGGCTGGCTGTTGCTGCGCGCCCCCGGGGGCGAGGTGCCGGCGCCGGAGGCCGGTGCGGTGCGCATTCTGAGCGAGGCGATGGTGAACAAGGCGGGCCGGGTGCGGCGGGTGGCCTGCGGCGCCGCGGGACGGATGACCCTCTCGGCGCCGGCCGCGGGGTCGGAGCCCTGGCGGGTCGACTGGCAGGGTCTTCGGCGCGGTGAGCGCGTGGTGGTGGAGGGGGCCGAGCTGCGCGAGCGGGGGCTGGGCTTGCAGACGACGAGCCGCCTGCGGCGGGGCTGAGCGGGGGCAGGGCGCTGCTGGGGGCCTTCGATCGCCACTGGGTGGGGTCGAGCCGCGGCTTGGGTGTGGTCGACCCACAGCTTGGGTGTGGTCGAGCCACGGTTTGGGGCCGTCGACCCACGGTTTGGGGCCGTCGACCCACGGTTTGGGGCCGTCGACCCACGGTTTGGGGCCGTCGACACACGGTTTGGGGCTGTCGACCCATGGTTAGGCGCCCTCGACCCACGGCCAACCCGAAGCTCAGCCCTTCAGGCCGCCTCCACCGGGCTCTGCGGTAGGGGCGGTGGGCTCAGGATCAGTCGCCGAAAATCCACCAACAGCCCATCCATGCGGGAGATCAAGGCCTTCCGGCGGGCGCTCGGGTCGGCAAGGTCGGCGGCCACCGCCCCATCGGCGGCGCCGTTCGAGCCGTCGTCGGAGGGGATGGCGTCGCGCAGCGTCACGCCGGTGTGGGTCTCCAAGGAAAAGGACATGATCGCTCCTGCAACGTGGCGTGAGTGGCCCTCGAACCTGTCCTCTCGGCGCGCGCTGGGGACACGGCGCTGGACGTGCGACTCACAGCAGACAGGTAACGGCCTGCTTCCGCGCGGCGTCGGAGTTTGGGTTGCGCGGCATTTCAGTCGGTTTCGTGTGCGGACAGATCAACGCGCCATCTGGGCAATCGAGCCCGGCGCCGGCTCCAGGCAAACAAAGCCCGTTGGGCCGGGGCGGCGGCGCAGTCGCCCCGCGACGGCCTTGGCGAGGCCATAGGCACGAAAGAAGGCCTCCAGGGCGGCGGCCTCGGTCGGACGGAGCGGGGCCGGGCCGCACACCCACTTGTCGTCGGGCAGGCCCTGATCCATAAAGCGCACGACGCCGCGCAGCGGGGCTTCGCCCGAGGCGCCGCGCGGCAAGGCCGGGCCGAGGATCACCACGTCGACGCCATCGCCGTCGGCTCCCTGCTGGCCGGGCACGCTGCCGTAGTTGAAGGGGCAG
>JBEIQK010000626.1:0-4013 GCA_040376505.1 Alphaproteobacteria bacterium
GCCCTCGAGGAAGAGCTTGATGTTGAGGGGCGGGCCGCCCGCGACAGCGAGCCAGGCGCGGAGCGCGGCGAGGTGCGAGACCCAGCCGCCCATGTCGTCGGCGGCGCCGCGGGCGTAGAGCCGGTCGCCCTTGCGGGTGGGCTCGTGGGGCGGCGTCTCCCAGGGCTCCCCCTTGACGGGCTGCAGATCGAGGTGGCCGTAGATCAGCACGGTGGGCTTGTCGGGGCCGGCGGTCGCCAGGGTGGCGGCGACGCTCGGCAAGGCGCCCTCCAGCTCGAGGACCTCGACCTCGGTCATGCCGAAGGCGCGCAGATCCTCGGCGATGCGGTGGGCGAGGGTGCGCACATCGGCGTGGTGGGCCGGGTCGCAGGAGATGGCGGGGATGGCCAGGTACTCGCCGAGGCGATAGATGGCGGCGGGGATGCCCTGGCGGGCGTGCTCGGCGACGGTGGCGGCAGTGGACACGGAGACCTCGATGCGGAGCTTTGCTGGTAACGCTGGTCAGCTTTTGTCGCATGACCCCCGAACTGCCAGGGAGGAGGGGGCGGGCCCGTGTTAGGGCCGCGGCCCGGATGGACAGCCCCCTCCCCGAACCCGCCGCCGCACCCGTCATCGAGGCGGCGGGGCTCTGTCGGCGCTTTGGCGGGCGGTGGGCCTTTGCCCGGGTCGACCTGCGGCTGATGGCGGGTGAGCGCCTGCTCATCGTCGGCGCCAACGGATCCGGCAAGACCACGCTGCTGCGGGCCTTGTCGACGAGCCTGCCCCCCACCGAGGGCCGGCTGCGGCTCTTTGGCATGGACCCGGTGGCAGCACCCGAGGCGGTACGGTCGCGGGTGGCCCTGCTCTCCCACGCCGTGGGCCTGTACGAAGACCTCAGCGGGGCGCAGAACCTCTCGCTCTTCGCGCGCCTGATGGGCAAAGAGCCTGGCCGGGTGGCCGCGCTGCTCGAACAGGTGGGCCTCGACCCGCGGCGGGCCGACCCGATCCGCACCTACTCGGCGGGCATGCGCAAGCGGCTCTGTGTGGCGCTGGTCCTCCTCAAGGAGCCCGCGCTGGTGCTGTTAGACGAGCCCTTCGCGGCGCTCGACCCCAAGGGCATGGACCAGATGGGCGAGCTCATCGCGGCCCTGCCGGGGGCGGTGGTGATCGCCAGCCACCAGGTCGAGCGGGCCGGCGCCCTGTGCAGCCGGGCGATGCTGCTCGAAGGGGGGCTGCCTCGCTGGCAAGGGCCGGCGCGCTCGGCCTGGGCGGCTTGGACCGCGGTGCACGGAGCGCGCGAATGACGCAGCTTTGGGCCGTCCTGCGCAAAGACCTGCTCATCGAGTGGCGGGCCCGCGCCCATGGCGTGGCGCTGGTCTCCTTCGCGATCACGCTGCTGCTGCTGTTCTCCTTCGCGGTGGGCCCCAACGCCAACGTGCTGCGGGCCCACGCCAGCGCCTACCTGTGGATGGGGCTGGTGCTGACCTCCTCCTTGCAGCTGGCGCGCAGCTTTCAGGTGGAGACCGAGTCCAACGCCCTCGACACCCTGGTGCTGGCCCCGGTCTCGCCGCCGGCCCTCTTCTACGGAAAGGCTCTCAGCAACACGCTGCAGCTCTTTGGCGTGGGGCTCGTGTCGCTGCCGGCGGTGATCGCCCTGTACGACGTCGAGGTCAAAGAGCCGGCCGGTCTGCTGCTGCTGACGCTGATCCTGGGCGCGCTCGGCCTCGCGGCGCCGGGCACGCTGTACGCCGGGCTCACCGCACGATTGGCCGCCCGCCAGCTGATGCTGCCGCTGCTGCTCTTCCCGTTGGTCGTGCCTTGCCTGCTCGCTGCGGTAAAGGCCACCACCTTGATTCTGCAGGGCGACCCGATGGACCAGATCGGCAGCTGGCTTACGCTGCTGGCCTGCTTTGACGCCCTCTACTGGAGCCTCTGTGGGGTCCTCTTCGGAAAGGTGATCGACGCATGAGATGGGAGCTTCCGCTCACGGCTCTTGGCCTGCTGCTCCTCGTCGTGGGGCATGGCATCGGCCTCTTCGTGGCGCCCCCCGAGGCGATGATGGGCGATGTGGGGCGCATCCTCTACGCCCATGTCCCGACGGCCTGGGTGGCGCTGGTGGCCTACCTCGCTGCCTTCGTCGCGGCGGTGGGCTCGCTCTGGAGCGGGCGCTTCACCTGGGACGCCGCCGTGGCCGCCACCGTCGAGGTGGGCGTGGTGCTCAACGGCCTGCTGCTGGCCCAGGGCAGCATCTGGGCCCGGCCGACCTGGGGCGTCTACTGGACCTGGGACCCGCGGCTCACCACCACGGCGGTGATGTTCGTGATGTTCGTCGGCGTGCTGCTGCTGCGCAGCCTCGTCGAGGTGGCCGAGCGCCGGCTCACCGTCACCGCGGTGGCGGGCATCGTCGCCTTCGCCAATGTGCCGGTGGTCTACTTCTCGGTGAAGTGGTGGCGCACCCTGCACCAGGACTTCTCCAGCCCCGAGACGGTCTCGAGCCCGATGGTGACCCCGCTGCGCATCGCCGCCTTCGGCATGCTCTTTGTCGCCATCGGCATCGCTGTGATGCGCTGGCGGTCGATCTACGCGGCGGTGCAACGCGAGACCCAGGCGCCGGCCCTGCCCGACATGCCGGCCCCCTTGAAGCTGCCGGAGGTGCCGTGATGACGCCAGGAAGCGGGATGATCACGGGCGGCTGGGGCTATGTCTGGGCCGTCTATGGGCTGACCTGGACGGTGGTGATTGTGTATCTTTCGGTCGCCTGGTCGCTTTCACGGAGGTCCACGTGAGCCCTGTCAACCAACGTCGCGCCTTTCTCCTGGGCGCCATCCTGGTCTCCGGGGCGGCGCTGGGGGCCATCTCTTATGGCAACATCGGCGAGAACCTCGTCTACTACTGGGATCCAACCCAGTTGGTGGAGGCGGGCGACAAGGCCGAAGGGGCCACGGTGCGCCTCGGCGGCGTGGTGAAGGCCGGCACCGTTCAATGGAACGCCGACAACAACTCGCTGCGCTTTCAGGTCACCGACGCCAAGAACACCGTGTCTGTCGAAGCCACCGGGGCGCCGCCCCAGATGTTTCGCGAGGGCATCGGCGTGGTGGTTGAGGGCACCGTCAACGCGGCGGGGGTCTTTCAGTCCGACCGCCTGATGGTCAAGCACTCCAACGAGTACAAGGCTCCCGTGGAGGGCGCGTCGGTCGCGGACCTCTATGAGACCGTGGAGAAGATGTGATCAGCGATCTAGGGCGCCTCAGCGTGCTCATCGGCCTCACCGCGGCCAGCGTGGGCGCGGTGGCGGGTCTGTACAGCGGCGCCACCCGCAGCGCCCAGGCCTTGACCTGGGCCCGCGCGATGACCTGGATCTTCGGCCTGTCGGCGACGCTGGCTGTGGTGCTGATGGAGTACGCGCTCTTCACCCATGACTTCTCGGTGGGCTACGTCGCCGAGGTCGGCAGCCGCTCCTCGCCGGCCTGGGTGACGGCGGTCTCGCTGTGGAGCTCGCTCAACGGCTCCATCCTGCTGTGGGCCTTTGTGCTGGGCTTCTACCTGATCGGCTTCGAGCGCCTGACCCGCGGCAAGTACCCCGAGCACACGCCCTGGGCGCTGGGCGTGGGGCTGGTGGTGGCGGTCTTCTTTCAGTTTCTGGTGGCCGGCGTCGCCAACCCCTTCAATCCGGTCTCGCCGGTGCCCGAAGACGGTCCGGGGCCCAACCCGCTGCTGCAGAACCACATCCTGATGGTCATCCACCCGCCGATGCTCTACCTCGGCTACGTCGGCATGACCGTGCCCTTCGCGGTGGGGTCGGCGGCCTTGCTGGCTGGGCGACTGGACGCGGCCTGGTCGGGCGTGCTGCGGCGCTGGACCTTGATGCCCTGGATGTTCCTGACGGTGGGCATCATCCTGGGCGGCTGGTGGAGCTACGAGGTGCTGGGCTGGGGCGGCTGGTGGGCCTGGGATCCGGTGGAGAACGCCAGCTTCATGCCCTGGTTCACGTCGACCGCCTTCCTGCACTCTGCGGTGGTGATGGAGCGCAAGGA
>JBEIQK010001097.1:0-1703 GCA_040376505.1 Alphaproteobacteria bacterium
CGCTGTTCCAGAAGTCATTGCCGATCTGTACAGCGTGGTAGAAGATCGCGTTCTCGGAGGGCATCCGGCCGTCGAGGCCGAGGTTCCGCTCGAAGGGCTCGGGGGTGTAGAAGTAGTGGGGGGTCTGCATCAGGGCGAGACCGGGGTCTGCGACGAAGGCCCCCACCGTCACGCCGAGGAAGCTGCGAACCGGCACGTGATCACAGTCGAAGATGGCGACCAGCTCGCCCTGGGTGCGGGCCAGGGCGGCGTTGATGTTGCCGGCTTTGGCGTGTTTGTTGTCGCCGCGCACATGGTAGGTGACCCCCAACTCCTGGGCCAGCTCGCGCATCGCCGGGCGCCGTCCGTCGTCGAGGAGGTGCACCTGGACGTGCGGGTAGTCCATGCCCAGGGCGCCCAGCAGCGTGCGCCGCACGATGTCGACGGGCTCATCGTAGGTGGGGACGAAGACGTCGACCGTGGGCCAGCGCGCGGGGTCGGCGGGCAGGGGGGTCGGGCGGCGCGGCTCCAGCACGGTGGTCTGGAGGTAGCCGAGCACCATGATCACAAAGCCGTAGAGCTCGGCGCCATAGAGCGACCAGGCGATGAGGAGATCGGCCGGGCGCACCAGATCGAGGGAGTGGTGCCCGCGCCACCACAGGTAGCGCAGGCTCACCGCCACCGACAGAAAGAGCAGCGCGTGCCGCAGCTCGGGCGCCCGGGTGCTCACCCAGTAGCCAATCCCCACCATCGCCGAAGAGAGCAGCACCTGCCCTTCGATCGGCAGCTCCGCGAGGCCAAAGGCCAGCAGCGCGGCGAAGACACCGAGCAGGGTGAGGCGCGAGACGGTGGGTGAGGCGGCGAACGGCATGGCTTCAGGGTCGGATCGACGCCCGGACCGCATAAGTGTCTCCAGACCGGTCCGGTCGACCGGCCTGCCAGATGCAACAGAAGTGAAGGGTGAGCTTAAACGGGGGTCGTGTCGTGAAAGCGCAGGAGGTCGATCAGCATCCGACCATCTGGCGTCTGGCTGAACACGTCAACAAAGCGATGCCCGACCCGGAGGTCGTGAACGGTGTACATGTTCCGGGCATGAATGGTCTGACCATAGGTGCTGTCGTGCCCGGTGAGGGTGACCACGAGGGTGGAGATCTGCGGAGCGTGGGTGAGATCCATGCCGTGAAGCGGGCTTTGGGCGTCGATGGGATGCATGATGGTCCAGGTGAGCCCGAAGACCGGCTGGCGTTCGCGGAGGAGCCGCATGTCATGGACCCGCCGGAGGTGGTGCCCTTCGGCGCTGATGGTGTCCATCACCACCGACATGCTCGCCGTGGCCTCTGATACATCGTTGCCCCGGGCGTTGGCCACCCGAATCATCAGCGTAGGAACTCCATTGAAAGGGTGGATGACCCCCACTTTGGAGAAGAGCACCGCGGCGCGCGGACGCGCGGCCTTGGCCAGAACGGTGCCGGTGGCCAGCGCGGCGAAGATCATCCCGACGGCGGCCTCAATGGTCACGACAAGGTTGGTGAAGTCGGTGCGCGGGTGCAGCACGCCGTAGCCAATGGTGCCGAAGGTCTGCACAGACAGGAAGAAGGCAGAAACAAAGTTGGGCTGCTCGGTGCCACCAATGCCTTCGGGCTCCAGCAGGAAGAGGCCGGCGAAGAGCACGTTGATGGCGACGTAAGCAAAGACAAAGCTGGCGAAGAGCCGCAGCCAGCTCC
>JBEIQK010001095.1:0-1712 GCA_040376505.1 Alphaproteobacteria bacterium
AGCTCGTCGGGCTCATAACCCGAAGGTCGTAGGTTCAAATCCTGCCCCCGCATCCACATCGGCCCGCCGAGAACAGTCGTTCCGGCGGGCCTTGATGCTTCTTGGGGCCCAGTTCAGGCCTCGGTGGTGATCTCTCCCGAGCGCCCCCGTCGGCCCGGGATCTGCTGCCACTCGGTGGGCGGCAGCCAGGTGACGTTTCCGGTGGCGAAGGGAAAGACGGCCGACGGCAATGGCGAGCGCTCGGTGGGCTCGTCGACGCCCTCGTCGACGCAGGTGGCGCCCGGGTTCAGCGGCCGCGCGTCGAGGCGCGGGGGCGGCGCGGCGGGCCGCAGGAAGGCCGGCTGACCGAGCAGGCTCCGGCACTGCCAGGCCCAGATCAGGCCCGACAGCAGCCCGCCGCTGGCCACCAGGGCGAGTTGGAGGCGACTGGCGTCGGCGCTCGGCAGTCGGCCGAGGAGCAGGTGGTTGACGAGGCCACCGACCAGCAGGGCCGGCGGCGCGCTGAGCCAGGGCAGCGCCAGCAGCACCACCATCGCCCAGCCCGGCATCAACGAGTCAGGCATGGCCACCAAGGCGAGGCCGCCCACCAGCGTGAAGAGCAGGAGCAAGGCCGGCCAGAGGCAGGTGAGATCGAGCAGGAGGGTGGCGAGGGGGAGGGCGTAGGGGTGGAGTCGGATGTGGATCGGCGTGGACATAGAAGACCTCCGCTCGCCCACCCTGCAAGCTCCGTGCCCATGGAAGATCAATCCCTTCTGCTGACAGCGCCTGACGGTTGACCGTCACCTGACGGCGGTCGCCCCTTCGTCCGGTCGACCGGAATAGGCCAGCCGCAGGGAGCTGCCATGGACACCCACCGGCTTCGCCGCGTCGCGGCCAACCTCTTCATCCTCTTTCACCTGACGATGATCGTGGGCAGCCTCTCCCAGAGCCACCCCGTCGGCAAGGCGATCCGGCGCGTCACCGGGCCCTACGAGCGCCTGCTCGGCGTCTACCAGAACTGGGACATGTTCTCGCCCAACGCCCCGCGGGTCTCCAACTGGGCCGAGATGGTCGGCCTCACCCGCGACGGCCGCGAGGTGGCCCTGCCGCTGATCATCGGGGCGCCGGTGGAGTCGGGCTTTCGCTGGCGCTACGACCGCCTCGGCAAGTTCGACCGCAACGTGGTGAAGAAGGAGCGCACCAGCCTGCGCAGAGGGGTGGCGCACGGGTACTGCGCCACCTACGCCGACCAGGGGCCCTTTCGCTTCATCCGGGTGGAGGAGGTCACGCGCAAGACGCCGACGCCAGCGGAGTGGCTGGAGGGCAAGCGCCGCACCGACGCCCGCAAGGTCGTGCAGCAGGTGGCCTGCCCATGAGCCGCCTGCGCGACCTCCTCCGTCGGGCAACAGCGGCCTGGAACCTCTTCTGGTTCGCCGCCATCGACGCCCGCACCTACGCCGCCATGCGCATCACGCTGGGCCTCCTGCTGCTCGGTAACCACGTGCTGCTGGCCCCCGAGCTGACCCGGGTGCTCGGCCCCCAGGGCTACTACCCCCTGTCGGTGGCGGTCGCCTCGGGCGCGCGCGAGCGCTGGAGCCTCTTTGATTACCCCACCGATGAGGGCCAACTCTGGCTGGTCTTCTGGCTCGGCTGCCTGCCGATGGTGGGCATGATCCTGGGATTTCAGTCGCGGCTGATGACCCTGCTGGCGATGGCGGTGGAGATCTCGGTGC
>JBEIQK010000926.1:0-2383 GCA_040376505.1 Alphaproteobacteria bacterium
CGCCGCCCACATCGCCGAGGCCTACGCCGCGATGCTGCCGGAGCGCGGCGAGTCCCCCGGGGCCGGGCGCGAGGGCCTTGGGGCGGCCGGGCGCCTCCCCTGCCCGGTCGGCGGCGAGCGCCTCAGCGTCAGCCGCAGCGGGCGGCTGGTCTCCTGCCCCTTCCAGGCGCCGATCGTCCCGCGGGTGGGCGACGTGCGCGCCGATTGGGTGGCCCACGCCGCCCCTCATCTTCACGCCATCCGCGCCTGCTCCCGGGCCTGCGCACATCCTGAGCTGGCACCGACTCCGCTCCTCGGATAGCAGCCGGCGCGTTTTTTCCGGTCGATCATGCGCGTCCTCGTAGAGCACATCCCCCCTGACGGCCTGCCGGTCCACCTGGACCCGGCGGCGGCGTGGCTGCAAGAAGCGGCCTCGATCGCCTTGGAGCGCCCGGCGCGCTCCATCGGCGGCGCGCTGACGGTCGAGCGATTCGGCAAGCGGCTTGAGGTCGTGGGCACGATGGCGGCCGAGGCCGACGTCACCTGCGACCGCTGCCTCGCGCCGCTGCGCCTGCGCCTGGGGGGTCCGGTCGAGCTGGCCTATGAGCCCGAGGCCAAGGCGCCGCCGCCCGACGAAGAGGTCGAGCTGGTCGCCACCGACCTCGACGTGGGCTGGTACGACGGCGAAGGCCTCGACATGGGCGCCGTGGTGAGCGAGCAGCTCGCCCTCTGGCTGCCCGAGCGGGTGCGCTGCGACAGCCTGGAGACCACCCGCCTGGGCGATGAAAACGCTGTTTGCGCCTTGCCCGACGAAGTGACCCGCCGCGATCCGCGCAGCAGCCCCTTCGCCGGAATCCGCCTGCCGAAATAGCAGGCCGCCCTCTCTCCCTCCCTCCCATCAGGAAGCACCATGCCGGTTCCCAAAAAGCGTACCTCCAAGAGCGTCAAGGGCATGCGCCGTTCCCATGACGGCCTCAAGCCCAACAAGGCCATCATGATCTGCGACACCTGCGGCGCCCCCAAGCTGATGCACCACGTGTGCGCCGCTTGTGGCACCTACCGGTCGCATCAGGTCCTGCCCGCCACGGACGAGGCGCAGGCCTAGGCCTGCTCTACGCGCGAGGTTCCGCCCATGGCCCAACTCCCGAAAGAAGAGATCACCCGCCGGGTGATCAAGGTCGTCGCCGCCAACCTCCGGGTCGACGAGTCCGAGGTGCAGCCCAACAAGGCCTTCATCGTGGACCTTGGTCTGGACAGCCTCGACATCGTCGAGCTGGTGATGGCGCTTGAGACCGAGTTCCACATCCAGATCGAAGACGACGACGCGGAGAAGATCTCCACCGTCGCCGACGCCATCTCGTACATCGAGGGTCACCTCGGATAGGGGCGCCATGCGCAGGGTCGTCGTCACCGGGCTCGGGGTGGTGTGCCCCTGCGGCAATGATGTCGCCACCGCCTGGCCCGCGGTCGTCGCCGGGCGCTCGGGGATCGGCCCCATCACGCGCTTCGATGCCAGCACCTTGCCGGTGCGCATCGCGGGAGAGGTCCGGGACTACAGCCCCGGGCCGGTCCTGCACGATCCGCGCGAGGTCAAGCGCCTCGACGCCTTCATCCAGTACGCGATGACGGCGGCCTACGAGGCCGTGCGCGACGCCGGGCTGCCCACCGATCAGCCCCTTGGCGATCGGGCCGGCGTCTACATCGGCACCGGCATCGGCGGCATCGAAGAGATCACCCGCGGCGCCCTCACCGTGCAGGCCGGCGGCTACCGCACCCTGTCGCCCTTCTTCATCCCGCGCTCGCTGGTGAACCTCGCGGCCGGGCAGGTGGCGATGCGCTTTGGTGCGCGGGGGCCGAGCCTCTGCATCAGCACCGCCTGCGCGACCGGCAACCACAGCATCGGCGAGGCCTGGCGGGCGATCCGCAGCGGCGAGGCCGATCTGATCATCGCGGGCGGCACCGAGGCCAGCATCGTCCCGCTCGGCATGGCCGGCTTCGTCGCCATGAAGGCGATGTCCAAGCGCAATGACGACCCCACCACCGCCTGCCGCCCCTTCGATCGCGACCGCGACGGCTTCGTGATGGGGGAGGGCTCCGGCATCGTGGTGCTGGAGAGCCTCGATCACGCCCTCGCCCGCGGGGCGCGCATCTACGCAGAGGTGGTGGGCTACGGCAACACCAACGACGCCCACCACATCACCAGCCCGCCGCCCGGCCATGAGGGCGCCGCCCGCTGCATGAGCCTTGCCCTGCGCAGCGCCGGCATGGTCGCCGAAGACGTCGACTACATCAACGCCCACGGCACCTCCACGCCGGCCAACGACGGCAACGAGACCCAGGCCATCCGCACGGTCTTTGGCGCCCACGCCGACAAGCTGCTGGTCTCCTCCACCAAGTCGGTCAC
>JBEIQK010001152.1:0-1502 GCA_040376505.1 Alphaproteobacteria bacterium
GCGGTGGACCCGCAGTTGGCGCCGTCGTAGGGCAGGGTCTCCAGGGTGTATTGGCGCAGGTAGACGCCATGAAAGTCGCCGTCGATCTCGGCGCGGGCGACCGAAGGGAGGCTCAACAGGAGGGCAAAGGAGGCTGCACGGATACGCATCGGGGCTCCACGGGGGGCCGCCAGGATGCCCCAAGGCGAGGGTCGAAGACAAGCCGGCGACGAAGACAGGCGCGCGTCGTCCCGGGCCAAAACCCGACATGGGGGGGGCTTTGCGGGGAGGGGGGCTTGACGGAGCTGTACGCTCTTCATAATGGGGGGGGTGTTGATTGTTGAGGCCTCATTCGCCTGTGCGGCGTTTGGAGCGTGGATGCCCTCTGCCTTGCATGAGTCCATGATCGAGCTCTTTCGGGTCGACCCGCACCTGATCGAAGCCCTCGCCGGCCCCCTCCTCGGCCTGTCGCCCGGAGACCTGGGCGCCCTCTCCACCGAAGACGCCAACCTCTCCGACGCACGGCCCGTCGAGCGCCGCGCCGACCTCGCCATCGTCTCCGAGCGCGGCCTCGCCTTTGTGATCGAGGCGCAGCTCTCTGTCGACAGCGACAAGCGGTGGACCTGGCCGGCCTACGCGGTGTTGGCGCGCGACCGCTTTCGCCACGAGGTGGTGTTGGTGGTGCTCACCTTAAACCCCACGGTGGCGGACTGGGCGAAGAGCCCGATCCTCCTCGATCCGCTCGGATCGCGCCTCTGCCCCTTGGTGATCGGGCCTGCGCAGATCCCCCTCGTCTCCGATGTCGCGACCGCCTGCGCCCACCCCGAGCAGCTCGTGCTCTCGGCCCTGGCCCACGGCAAGGGCCCCGACGGCCTCGCCCTCGCCCGGGCCGCCGCAGCAGCAGCGCCCCTTCTTGACGAGGACCGCGGCCGCTTCAACATGGATCACATTTCCGACGCGCTCGGCCCCGTCGCCCGGGCCGCCCTGGAGGCCGCGATGTTCGAGAACTACGAGTACCGCAGCGAGCTCTTCCGCTCGCTGGTGAACCAGGGCCGGGCCGAGGGCGAAGCCCAAGGGGTGGTCAGGGGCAAGATCGAAGGGAAAATCGAAGGGAGGATCGAGGGCAAGATCGAAGGGGAGGTCCTGGGGCTCCGCACGGCCATCGTCGAGGTCCTCCGGCGCCGCCAGATCCCCATCGATGCGCCTGCCCAAAACCAGCTCGCCGTCGTCACCGACGCCCCCACCCTGATGCGCTTCCTCAACCGCGCCGTCACCGCCTCCACCCTCGACGAGGTGCTCAAGGACTGAAGGCCGCGACGAAGGGGGCGCCCCTTACGGGCCAAAGAGATCGTCGATCAGGCCAGCCAGCGCACCGTTCTCGAAGGGGCCGATCTCCTCGCCCCTCGCCCGCTTGCCAGCGAGCTGAAAGGCGTCGAGGGCGGCCAGCAGGTTGAACAGGCCGCAGCCGCAGGCCAGGACCAGACTCCCGACCAGGATGATCGCCGCTTTGGTGCGCTGACCCA
>JBEIQK010000126.1:0-11574 GCA_040376505.1 Alphaproteobacteria bacterium
CCACGCCACCTACTGCGCCCACCAGGCCGAGCAGATGCGCCACCTCGTCGCCGCCGAGCTGGCGCCGGCCGCCGTGCTGGCCCCCCGCTTTGAGGCCACCTCGGCCAGCGCCCGGCGCTTCCTCTTCGCCGAAGACCTGCCCGAGGGCACCCCCGCCGCCGAGCGCGCCCTGCGCCGCCGGGCCCGCGCCGGCCTGCTCTTCGTCGAGAGCTACCGGCACTTCCCCTTGCTGGCCTGGCCCCGCCTGCTGGTCGACACCTGCGTCGAACTGGAGCAGCAGCTTGTGCTCTGGCGCAACCGCCACGCCCGGATGGTCGAGCGCATCATCGGTCGCCGGGTGGGTACAGGTGGCTCTTCGGGGGTCGATTACCTCGACGAGACCACGCGGATGCGGGTCTTTACAGACCTCTGGGCCGTTCGCACCCTCCTGCTGCCGGTCCACCTGCTGCCGAGCCCCGGCGATCCGCGCCGCTACGGCTTCGCCGGCGAGTCCCCCTGAGCCCTGGAGCCCCCGTGGCCGATCTCCGCGCCCCCACAACTCTCCGCGGCGCCGTGGTCGACCACCACTTCGGCGTCGCCGTCCCCGACCCCTACCGCTGGCTGGAGGACCCGGACACCGCCGACTCCCGCGCGTGGATCGAGGCCCAGAACGCGCACACCGAGCGCTTCCTCGCCGCCTCCCCCGCCCGCGAGGCCCTGCGCGCCCGCCTCCAGGCCCTTTGGGATCACCCCCGCCTGGGCACCCCGAGCCGCCACGGCGGCCGCACCTTCTGGTTCGCCAACACCGGCCTGCAGGCCCAGGCTCCCCTTTGGGTGCAGGACCACGAAGGCGCCGCCCCGCGCGTGCTCCTCGACCCCAACACCCTCTCGGCCGACGGCACCGTCTCGCTGGCGATGACCAGCATCCGCAAAGACGGCGCCCTGCTCGCCTGGTCGACCTCCGACGGCGGCTCGGACTGGCAGACCTGGCGGGTTCGCCAGGTGGCCGATGGCGTCGACACCACCGACGAGCTGCGCTGGATCAAATTCAGCGGCGTGGCCTGGGCCCCCGACGGGCAGGGCTTCACCTACGCCCGCTTTCCGGCCCCCACCAACCCCCTGGAGCAGGCCAACCACCACAACAAGGTCTACTTCCACCGCCTGGGCGACCCCCAGGAGGCCGACACCCTGGTCTTTGAGGCCCCCGACCAGCCCACCTGGGAGTTCTGGCCCCAGGTCACCCACGACGGTGATCTGCTCGTGCTCAGCATCTCCGACGGCACCGAGCCGAAGAACCGCCTCTACCTGCGCGACGCCCGCGACCCCGCCGCCCCCTGGCTGCGCCTCTTCGATCGCTTCGACGCCAGCTACGTCCTCCTCGGAAAGGTCGGCCAGCGGCTCTTCTTCAGCACCAACCTCAACGCGCCCCGCGGCCGCATCGTCGCCGTCGACCTCGACCAGCCCGGCCGCCTCCTCCCGCTGGTCGCCGAGCAGCCCGAGGCCTTGGAGAGCGCCACCCTCGTCGGCGGCCGGCTGATCCTCAGCTACCTGCGCCACGCCGCCAGCGCCGTCTTCCTCCACGACCTCGACGGACAGCGGATCTGCGAGCTGCCCCTGCCCGGCATCGGCGCGGTGGTGGGCTTCGCCGGGGCCGAAGACGACGACGAGACCTTCTTCACCTGGAGCGGCTTTCTGAGCCCGCCCCGCAGCTTCGCCTTCACCGTCGCCACCGCGGCCATCCGCCCCTGGTCGAAGAGCGCGGTGGACTTCGACGAGGGGGCCTACGAGGTCCACCAGCGCTTCTTCCGCAGCGCCGACGGCACCGAGGTGCCCCTCTTTGTGATGCACCGCAAGGGGCTCGCCCTCGATGGGCGCAACCCCACCCAGCTCTACGGCTACGGCGGCTTCTCGATCTCGCTCACGCCCAGCTTCTCGGTGGAGCGCGCCGTCTGGCTGGAGATGGGCGGCGTCTACGCCATCGCCAACCTGCGCGGCGGCGGCGAATACGGCGCCGCCTGGCACGACGCCGGTCGCCTGCGCAACAAGCAGAACACCTTCGACGACTTCATCGCCGCCGCCGAGCACCTCATCGCCTGGGGCTACACGGCGCCCGACAAGCTGGCCATCGCCGGCGGCAGCAACGGCGGCCTGCTGGTGGGCGCCGTGATGACCCAGCGGCCCGAGCTCTTCGCCGCCGCCCTGCCCGCCGTCGGCGTCCTCGACATGCTGCGCTACCACCTGTTCACCATCGGCTGGGCCTGGGCCAGCGACTACGGCCGGGCCGACGATCCCGACATGTTCCCCCTCCTGCACGCCTACTCGCCCCTCCACCGGCTGCAACCGGGCACCGCCTACCCCGCCACCCTCATCACCACCGGCGATCACGATGACCGCGTGGTGCCCGCCCACAGCTTCAAGTTCGCCGCCGCGCTCCAGGCCGCACAAGGCGGCGCGGCGCCCATCCTCATCCGCATCGAGACCCGCGGCGGGCACGGCGCCGGCCGCTCCACCCAGCAGCGCATCGACGAGGCGGCCGACCGCTGGGCCTTCCTCGACGCCGTGCTCGGCCTAGGCGCGCCGCGCTGACAAGCCGAGGGCCAGCAGCGCGCTGACCCCGGCGCCACCCAGCGTGTGGGCCAGCCAGAGGTGCAGGAAGGCGTCGGTGGGGCAGTGAACCGCCAGAAAGGCCGAGGAGGCCGCGGTCCCCAGGCTCATCACCGCGCCGAGGCGCCAGGCCACGAGGCCCTCTCCGCGGCCAAGGGGCAGCGCCAGCGCGGCGGCCACCCCGCCGATCAGCCCGCCGACGAGCAGGCAGGGCCCCAACACCAGCTCGGCCGAGAGCCGCATGTCCACGAGGCCCCAGGCGAGGGCGCCGATCAGCGGCAGCAGCAGCGCTGAAGCGATCGGCCATGTGGCGAGGCCCCGGGGCGGCGGCCGGTGCAGGCCGCGCAGGACCAGGGCGAGGCTGCCCCCGCCGATCAGCAGCCCGCTGCCGACAAACCAGACGAGGTGCCCAGCGACGAGGGGCCGGTTGGGCGGCATCACCACGGCAAGCGCGAAGAGCACGACCACCAGCGCGCCACCGGCGAGGGCCACGCGGAGCCCGGTCGGGCGCTCGGCGAGGCCGGAGGCCGGCAGCTCGCGCAGGGCCGCCGCCAGGGCCGCGCGCTCGGCTGGGTCCAAGACGGCCTCGGCCGGACGCCGCGCGTCATCGGGGGCCTGGGGCTCGTCGGGGGGCAGGCTCATTGCCGACCCGTACGCCAGAGGATCGCCACTGGTTACTCCCCCAGCGCGGTTCGAAGCCGGGCGTAGGCGCGGTGGGCCCGCACCTTCACCGCCGTGGTCGAGGCGCCCACCAGCTCGCCGATCTCGGGGAAGCTGAAGCCGGAGAACCAGTGCAGCTCGACCACTTCGCGCTGGTCGTCGCTGAGGCCGGCCAGGGCTCGCCGCACCGCCCGATCGCTGGCCGTGGAGGCCGCCGGCCCCACTGCAGGCTCGGGGTGGCGCTCGGGGTCCCAAAGGGCCTCCGGCTTGCGCCGCCGACGGCGAAAGTGCTCGCGCCGCAGGTTGGTGGCGATGGTGTAGACCCAGGGCCGAAAGGGCTCCCCCGGTCGAAAGTCGGCCCGGGCGCGGTGCACATGCAGGAAGGTGCTCTGCACGAGGTCCCGCGCCGCCTCGCGATCGTCCACGCTGCGCAGAAAGAAGCCGAAGAGCCGGTCGCTGTAGCGTTCGACCAGCGTCGCATAGGCGGCCGGATCTCCCTGCCGGCCGTAGCGGGCCATCAGGGCGTCGTCGGTCTCCTCAGCCATGGGTGTGCAGACGCAGCCCCAGCCCCGAAGGGTTCCGCCCCGGCAGGCAGATCTGCCCATCGTCGAGGAAGACCCCGGTGCCGCGATCGAATTTCACCGCGGCGCCGAAGTCGGCGTTGCAGAGATCCTGCTGCAGCTCGCGCCCCGCCCGCCCCGGCGAGACGACGACATAGCACTGGCCACGCTTGATCCCGATGATCAGGTGCTGATCGGCCGAGAGCAGCGGAGACTGAAAGCCGCCGGGCTTGCCGCCCACCTGCTGGCGGATGAGCAGATCCTGCTCGGAGACCGGCGCCCCCTCTTCGATCAGCAGCAGCCCGCCGCCGAGGAAGCCCACCACCGGGTTGCCCTCCTGGCCAAAGCGTTCTTCAATGTCTGCCGCCGAGGTGCCCATCGCCGCCGCCACGATCAGGCTGCCATCGGCGAGGATCGCGAAGCCGCCTCGCTGGGCGGTGGCCGGCATCCCTTCGTGAACGAGCTGGCCGCGGCGCATCACGCTGCCGAGCGGCACGGCCCCCCGGGGGCCCGGCACCACCCGCCGCAGGCCGCCGCCTACCACCAGATCGAAGCCCGGCGCCTTGCCGATCGGCACCTGATCCAGCGGGAGATCGAGGCCGGGCTGCAGGAGATCGTGCAGCAGCACCTGGGCCTCGCCCACGGCGTACACCCGGTAGCCCTGTTCGAGGAGCGCGCCGCCCCCGAGCGGCGCCATATGGGCCCCGGCGCCGTCTACGAGCCGTGCGTTGTTGGCGTTGGTGTCGAGCTTCACGACGCCTCTTGTACCAGAAGCGCAGCGCGAACGGGGCTGGCGTCGGCCCCCTCGATGCGCAGCGGCAGCGCGATGAGGGTGTGGACCCCCTCGGGGGCATCGTCGAGCAGCAGGCCTTCGAGCACCGCCATGTCGGCCGCCGCCACCGCCTTGTGGGCCGGCAGGTCTTTGCTGGTCATCAGATCGATGCTCGGCGTGTCGATGCCGACCAGCACCACCCCCGCGGCGGCGAGGTGCGCGACGAGGGTGGGCGCCAGGGCGGCGAAGTCCTCGTTCCAGCGCTCGGGATCGGGGAAGGTGCCCGTCCGCAGCAGCAGCCGCGGGGCGCGCACCGGCCCGGTGAGGTGCTCCACGCCCACGCGCTCGCCGCGGCCCACCTCCACCCGCATCACCTGACAGGGCCCGTAGTAGCGCTCGAGCGGCCGCTCCCCGATGCCGGCCCCGCCGAGCAGGTAGTGGCTTGGCGCGTCGGCGTGGGCGCCGACATGGACGGTGGTGGTGAGGCTGGAGAGCTCCAGGTGGGCGCCCTCGGCCATCCGCAGGGCAAAGTCCTCGCGAAAGGGCACGTCGCCGGGCCAGACGGCGATGCGCGCCGAGATCACCGGGGAGAGGTCGAGGAGGCGGCTCACCGCGGCCTCGCGGCGGCGATGACCTTCAGCTCCACGGCGATCGGCGTCGGCAGGGCCGTGATCGCCACCGTGGTGCGGGTGGGGCCGTAGGGCCCGATCAGCTCGGCGTAGACCGCGTTGTAGGCCGCGAAGTCGCGATCCATGTCGACCAGAAAGACGGTGACATCGAGGATGTCTTCCATCGTCGACCCGGCGGCGAGCAGGATGCGGCGCACGTTCTCGATGGTGGCCCGGGTCTGAGCCGCCACGTCATAGGGCAGCGGCCGCCCCTCGGCGTCGCGGATCGGCCCGCCGGGGATGGCGTTGGTGCCGGGCTGCCGGGGGCCCACCCCGCTCAAAAAGAGGAGATCGCCGAAGCGCCGGGCGTGGGGGTAGGCCCCCACGGGCGCCGGCGCGTCGCTGGCCAGGATGCCACCGCTCATCGTCCACCTCCGCCTGCGGCGCTGAGCACCTTGCGATCGCCCACAAAGCGCTCCACGTCTTCTTCATCAAACTCATGGTCGGCGGCGGCGCGATCGGCCCGCCGCAGGCTCACCACCGCAGCGCCCGTACCCTGCAAGGGGCCGTAGGCGTGAACGGTGGCGGCGTAGGCGTTGTCCTGGCCCATCGCCGCCGCCAGCCACCAGATCGCCTTCATCTTGCTGTCGGCGTGGGCCTGAACAGTGAAGGTGCGGGCGAGCTGCGCCACATCCTCCAGCCGCCCCTCGCCCAGGATCTCCAGGAACTTGCGGTTCCACTCGTCATCCTGCAGCGAGGAGATGTGGTCCTGGGCGTCGGGCACCGGGCGGGGGTGCACCCGGTTCGAGAGCGCCGTCACGGCCACGAAGACGGCCTTGCGCCCGCCGGCCTCCACCGCGTCGCGGGCCGCCTTGCCGAGGACCAGCGTCTCGGCGCGATCGGCGTACATGTTGCACGAGACGATGGTGGCCGGCAGCCGGTTGCCGGGGTTCAGCAGCGACAGGGCCACGATCGAGCCGGTGTCGATGGGAAAGCCCTTGTAGGCCACCGTGCGGGCGTGCAGGCCGCGGGCGGTGGCCGCCTGCTGGTAGGCCTGGGCGAAGGCCGCGTCCATGCGCAGCCGGTAGGAGATGCTGCCGAGCGCGTGCCAGTCCTGATCGACGTGGGTCCAGACCGGCTCGGGATCGGCCTGGATCTGGTGACCGATCACGCTCGGCCAGCGGGTGGAGTACAGCACCAGCAGATCGGCGCCGCTCTGCTCGATCTGCGCGGCGGCTTCGGCATAGCCGCGGCGCAGGGCCGCCCAGTGGGGGTTTCGTTCGGGCACCAGCAGCACATGGGGCAGGGCCGGCACCACCAGTCCAAGGGCCGCGCTCATGCTTCACCTCCCAGATCCCACTCCACCACCGCGTTGCCGGTGCCGATCACCGAGCCATAGGCGTGCACCTCCGCCGGCACGGTGGGAAAGCCCATCGCGCCGATGAGCCAGGTCAGGCTGCCCTCCTTGCACTCGCTCACCGCCTGCTCGATGAAGTCGGGCATCTCGTCGATGAGCTGGCGGGTGAGCCCCTTGCGCATGAGGTCGAGCACGCGCATGTCCCAGAGGTACTGGCCGTGGTGGTAGACATGCTCATTGGCCATGTCTTCGGGCAGCGCGGGCTCCTCGGTGAAGTGGCGGTGGCTGAGCGAATTGCTGGCCAGCAGCACTGCCCGGCGCCCAAGGCGGGCCACGGCGGCGCGGGTGGCCGCACCGAGGGCCAGCATCTCGGCCTCGCCCACCTCGTTCGAGAAGTGGTGGTACGAGGTCGAGGAGCTCAGCACCACGATGGGCTTGTCCCAGCTTGGGTTGACCATGTGGCAGGAGATGATGGTGCCGTAGTCCACCCGGAAGTCGGGGTTGGTCATCGCCGTCATCTGCAGGCCGCTCTTGCGCCCCTCTTCGATGACCGCCTCGGCAAGGGGCACGTCTACGCGCAGATCGTAGCGATAGCGAAAGAGGTTTGGAAAGACCGGGTCAACCGAGAGCCCCGAGAAGGCCGGCAGGGCCAGCACATGGGTGCCCTGGTGGGTCTTCCAGTGCGGCGAGTGCACCACCAGCACCTCGTGGGGCTTGCGCGCCAGGCTGCGGCGCAGGCCCTCGTAGCCCCAGCGCAGCTCTTCCCAGCCGCACTCGGCGCGGGGCTCGTTCTGGGGCGGGTTCTCGGCGTAGACGAGGTGGGGCGGATGCGGCGCCAGCACCCCCGCGACGATGGATCCGGGCGGCGTCGGGGTCAAGAGAGCCTCCTGCCGGGCCCCCTAACCAGTCCCCTCTCTCCGACAGGGCGCGCCGGGCCCGCCGCCTACATCGCCACCCGCCGGCCCGCCCGCAGGGCCGACACCGGGTAAAAGGTGCCCCGCCACACCACGCCGCCCCGCCGCAGGCAGCAGCCCGCCGACCAGGCCATCGCCGCCACCACCATCAGCAGGCCCAGCGGCGCCAGGATCGCCCGCCCCATCGGCCGGCCGATGCGCCAGCGCACCCAGGCGTCGCCCACCACAAAGCAGGCCAGCCCCACCGCCAGCGCCAGTCCGGGCAGCCAGGGCTGTCCGCCGATCGCCCACACCGCCATGCCGCCGTAGAGGATGAGACCGAGCGCCACGCCGCCAAAGGCGCGCAGGGGGCTGTAGCCACCGACGGCGCCGTAGAGGTTCTTCTCGAGCCCCCGAAACATCGCCCCCAGGCTGGTGTACCAGTCCACGCGCACCTCGCGCACGAGGCCCACCACGCCGCCCCGGCCGCCCCGCCGCTTGATCGCCAGGGCGAGGCCCATGTCGTCGGCCACCTCCATGCGCAGCCACTCCCAGATCGCCGGATCGGCCACCCGGCTGCGCCGCGCGAGGTTGAAGGCGCCGATCCCGAGCGCCTCGGGGGCGGTGGGGTTGTTGAGCGTGGCGGCGCGCACCTTTCCGAAGAGGAGCTGCCCAAAGGTGGTGATCAGCACATCGAGGAGCAGCCCCCGGCCGCGGATGTCGGGCAGGCCGGTGAGGTGGTCGAGCCCATGGGCCTCGGCGTAGGCCACCGCCCGCAGGAGGGTGTCGGGGCCGAAGTGGACGTCGGCGTCGGTGAAGAGCACCCAGTCGCCGCGAGCCACCGCCACCGCCTTGGACAGGGCGTGGACCTTGCCCAGCCAGCCGGGGGGCAGATCGGTGAGGTGCACCACCTGCAGCCGCGGATCGCGGGCGGCCATGCGGTCGAGGATGGCGCCGGTCTCGTCGGCCGAGCGGTCGTTGACCGCCACCACCTCGAGGTCCGGGTAGTCGACGCGGAGCAGGCTGCCCACCGCCGCTTCGAGGCTGGCGGCCTCGTCCCGCGCCGCGACGACCACGGTGAGCGCCCGAGGCGGCGGCGCCGGCAGCGCGCCGAGGGGCGGCAGGTCGACGAGATCGGCGATGCCCCGCACCGCCGAGAGGCCGGCGGCCGCGAAGGCGACCCCAGGGAGCGAACCACCGAGGGCCACCAGGAGCGAGACAGGGTCTTTCACCACGAGACTCCGCGCGCCGCCACAGCGCCCCCCACACCGATCAGATCACCAGACCCCGCAGACGGTTGAGGGCGGCCGCCTCGATCTGCCGCACGCGCTCTCGCGACAGGCCGATGTTCTTGCCGATCTCCGCCATCGTCTGGGAGTCGCCCGACAGCAGACCGTAGTGATGCTCGATGACAAAGCGCTCGCGCTCATCGAGCTTGGTGGCCATCGCGTTGCTGATGCGGTCGAGGATCTCCTTGTCTTCGGCCCGCTCGTCGGGCTTGGTGCCCTCGTCGTCCGAAGGGATGCGCTCGCCTAAGGTGCCGCCGTCTTCGCCCGGCTCGTCCATCGAGACCACGTTGCCTTGGCTCATCAGGAACTCGGCCCGCTCGGGCTCGATGCCGACCTCGTTGGCGAGGTCTTCGATGGTGTACTCGACGCCCTCGCGCTCAAAGCGCCCCGCCGCCTCGCGCAGGTTGCGGGCTTGTTCAACCGCGCCGCCCGGCACGCGGACGGTGCGGCCGCTGGTCTCCAGGGCGCGGGTCATCTGGGCGCGCACCCACCAGCGGGCGTAGGTGGCGAAGCGAATGCCGCGATCGGGATCAAAGCGACGCGCCGCCCGCATCAGGCCGATGATGCCCTCCTGGGCGAGGTCTTCTTCGCTCATCAGCGGGCTCTGGAGCTTGCGGGCCTCGCCATAGGCCACCCGCTTGCCCGACATCGCCAGCGTCCACAGGCACTCCTCGGCGTAGGCGAGGTGCTTCTTGGCCGAGAGCCAGCACGTGCGCAGCTCTGGATCGGTCTTGGCCGGCTCCTCGCAGGCCGCGACTGCCTTTTCGAGGCGCTCCAAGGCCGCCGCCCGGGTGCGCTCTGCCCGCAGCGAACGGCCCATCAAGATGGCCTCGGCCACCTCAATTCCTGCGATGGCCTCGCGCGCCTTTTGTTCGGCGCCTCGGACATCCCAGGCCAGCTGCCTCTCCTGCTCCGGTGTCAGCTTCATGGCGTTCACCCGCTCTGCGTCAAACAACATGCCGAAAGAACCCATCGAGAAAGGGCGTCGTGCCCGATCCTGCTGCCGCATCAGCCCAACCCCATCTGGCTGGCTCACCGCGTCGACACCACCACAGGACCCGACCAAAGACCCGCGTCCGTATCATGCCCCATCCCACCACGGGAAGTCGAGCGCCGCACATCTGAGCACGACCAAATCGCGCCCGCGCGGCGACGGCCGACCGGCTACGCAGCGCGCCGGAGGCCGCTGATGGAGATTCGCACGGGCGAGAGAGCCGATCTGGACCGGCTGGTCGAGGGCAACAAAGCCATGGCTTGGGAGACGGAATCGCTGCGCTTGAACCCAAGCGTGCTGCGATCGGGGGTGGCCGCGGCCCTCAGCGGCCAGCGCGCCGCCCGCTACCTCGTGGCGATCGAGGGCGACGAGATCATCGGTCAGCTCATGCTCACCACCGAGTGGAGCGACTGGCGCGACGCCGAGGTGTGGTGGATCCAGTCCGTCTACGTCTGGCCCGCCGCCCGCGGACGGGGCGTCTACCGCGCCCTCGCCGCCGCCGCCGCCGAAGAGGCCCAGGCCGCCGGCGCCGCCGGGCTGCGGCTCTACGTGGATGTGCGCAACACCGCCGCCCAGCAGGTCTACACCCGGCTCGGCATGATCGGCGATCACTACCGGGTCTTTGAGCAGATGTTTCGATGAAGCCCACCCCTGAACAGCAGGCGGTGATCGACGCCCAGACCGGCGTGGTGCTGGTGCTGGCCGCCGTCGGCAGCGGCAAGACCAGCACGCTGTCCCAGCGCATCGCCGCCGCCCTGGCCCGCGGCGTCGAGCCCCAGCGCATCCTCGCCCTCACCTTCACCAACCGCGCCGCCGGGCACCTGCGCGAGAGCCTCGTGCGCGCCGTCGGTGAGCCCGCCGCCCGCAAGGTGGTCACCAGCACCTTTCACGCCCTCTGCGCGCTGATCCTGCGCCAGGACGGCCCCTCGGTGGGCCTGCCGCGCGACTTTCACATCGCCGATGAAGAAGACACCGCCGAGCTCCTGCGCGAGTTGGGCGAGCGCGAGCCGGCCGCCACCCTCTTCGCGCTGCAGGCCCACGCCAGCGCCACCCCCCTCGGCGCGGCCACCCCCGCCCTGTGGACCAGCGGGGGCTTTAGCGAGCACCCCCTCGCCGCCCGCTACACCGCCGCCCTGGCCGATCGCGCCGCCCTGGACTTTGGCGGGCTGGTCTTCCTCTGCCGGGCCCTCTTCAACACCGATCCCGCCGCCGCGGAGCGCTGGGGCCAGCGCTTCGACGTGGTGCTGGTGGACGAGGTCCAAGACACCCACCTCTCCGAGTACGAGGTCCTGCGCGCCCTCGCCGCCCAGGCGGGCAGCTTCTGCCTCGTCGGCGACCTCGATCAGACCATCTACGGCTGGCGCGGCTCGGCGCCCAAAGCGCTGCTCGCCGCCCTGCGGGCCGACTTTGGCGAGGTCACCGAGCTGCACCTCACGCTGTCCTTTCGCTGCTCGCCCGCGATCCTGGCCCTGGCCGACCGCCTCGCCGCCGCGATGCCCGATCGCCGCAGCACCGTCCGCGCCCCGGCCGATCGGCCCGCCGGCGAGGAGCCCAGGCTTAGCGCCCTGCCCACCGCCGACGAGGAGCACCGCGAGATCGCCCGCCTCGCCGCCGCCAGCATCGAAGGCGGCCGCAGCCCCGAGCAGATCGCGGTGCTGGTGCGCACCCACCTGCTGATCGCCGATCTGATCGCCGCCTTCGCGCGCGCCGGCGTGCCCAGCGCCACCCTGGAGACCTTCCAGTTCTTCCGCCGGGCCGAGGTCAAAGACGCCCTCTGCTTGCTGCGCCTGATCGTCGACCCCAATGACGAGGCCGCCGCCCGCCGGGTCGCCCGCCGTCTCGTCCAGGGCCTGTCGGC
>JBEIQK010000463.1:0-5266 GCA_040376505.1 Alphaproteobacteria bacterium
AGGTGCTCGCCGCCATCGAGACCATCAACCTCGACCCTGCGGTGGGTGAGTTGGGGGCCCGCCTGGAGGGCTTCTCCCAGCCCAATGGTGACTTTGAGGCCTTCGCCGGCCTCGACACCCGCTGCGAGGAGCCGGCGGTGGGCCTTGTGGCGGGGCGCTTTGTGGAGGAGGGCATCGAAGGGGGCACGGTCGCCTGGGAGTACCCGGCCGGCTGCGAGCTCGACGGCCTGCGCCTGGAGCGGCCGGTGCGCATCGAGGCGGCCTTCACGGCCCTGCGCGTGGGGGAGGGCTCCTGACCGGGTGCCCTCCCGCCCGGCGGAGGCCGGGCTACGGGGAGAGATGCCCGGCCGCTTCCTCCTCCCGCTGCCCCTGCTGCTCGCCTGTGGCGATGGCGGCAGGGTCCCCCGCGAGAAGGGCGATGAATCCTGGCTCGCCGGGGTGAGCTTGCTCAGCGAGGAGCCCCTGCACGAGGGCGACCCGTCGGTGACGCTGCGGCGCTACGAGTTGGGCCCCGCGCCCGGCCGCGACCTCCAGGCCCCCGACGGCGAACGGCCGCGCTTCTGGGTGATCCAGGCCGCCGCGCGCCCCGCGCTGCCGGGCCCCCTGCTCCTCCTCCTGCACGGCGGCAGCTTGGACGTGGAGACCGATCGGGAGCCCATCGGGCGCTACGGGCGGTGCACCTCGGCCTACACCGCCGATCTGACCCGCCGCCTCGCGGTGGGCACGGCGCTGGTCGACCTCTTCGTCGCGGAGGGCGGCGTGGTGGTGATCCCCGAGGATGCCGGCTGCGACGGCTGGGTGGGGATGGGGCCATTGGATCCAGTCGACCCCCATCACCTGGGATTCGCGGTGGCGGAGGCCGCGGTGGGCTTTGTTCAGGCTGGCGGGGCCGACGGGGAGACGGAGGGGCTCGTGGTCGGCGGCGGCAGCCGGGGGGCGGGCGGCTCGGTCTGGTTCGCCGCGCACCACCCCGGCGTGCAGGCCCTCCTCTTCGACAGCGGGCTGCCCGACCTCATCCGCGAGCACGAGGACCCCGCCTACAACGACGAAGACCTCGCCTACCGCCAGGCCTGCCTGGAGCATGTGATGGGCGACGCGCCCTTCGTCGCGGGCGACTCCACCGCCCCCTCGGCGGCCTGGTCTCGCTATGAGGACTGGAGCCTGATGCGGACCTTGCAGGGTGGGGGCTGGACGGTGCCCGTCTTTCACATCTGGAACACCCAGGATCTGCTCTCGCCCGCCAGCGCCAACGACGAGCTGGTGTTGGCCCTCGACGAGAGCGGCCTGCGGCACCATAGCTGGAACACCGATCATGGCGAGCCGCTGCATGGACAGATCCCCGATCGCGACCAGCGGGGCCCCGCCTGGGCCGCCCACCGCTTTTTGCGCGGCGACACGCTCCACCGCTTCGAGGCGGAGGAGGCCGATGGCGACGATCTGATCGGCCAGGTGGAGGGGGGAGATCGCGCGCCGCGCGGGGCCTCGCAGCAGTCGGTGCGCACGGCGGTCCCGGCCGACGGCGCGGGCGTCCTCGTGCGCTGGAGCCTGCCCACCACCGACATCGGGGCCAACGCCCGCCTCTTCGTGGCCCTGGAGGGAGAGAGCAGGGCCGAGCCGAGCGCGACGGTGGCGCGCCTCCGCGTCGAAGATGCCGACGGCAGCGTGGTTGCCGAGCAGAGCCTCGTCGCCGAGTCCCTGCCGCCCACCCTGGGGGGTGACAGCGTCAAGAACGCCGCGGCCATCGAGGCGGCCACCCTCTCCTATGTCGGTGGCGACGCGCCCCTTTGGGCGACGGTGGAGGTGGTGGGCAACGCCAACCTCCGTGTCGACACGATGCTCCTGGCAGTGGAGCCTTGAGCCTCCTCCGCCATGGCATGGCAGATCTGAGATGGTTAGCCGGCGATGTTCGCCCATGAGGTTCAGATGACGCGTACAGACACCTGGAAGGCCTTCACCACCCGCATCGAAGAGCTGGAGACGCTCGGCAGCGTGGCCCAATTGGTCGGCTGGGATCAGCAGGTCAACCTCCCGCCCGCCGGGGCGGCCCTGCGGGGTCGGCAGTCGGCCTGGCTGGCCCGCCTGCACCACGAGCGCCTCTGTGATCCGCAACTGGGCGCGCTCGCCGCCGAGCTGACCCTCAGTGACGAGGCTGTAGAGGCCGCCGCCGGTCGCCGCATCCTCCGCGAGCACCGCCGCGCCACGGCCCTGCCGGCCGCGCTGGTGACGGCCCAGGCCGAGGCCACCAACGCCGCCTTTGGCGCCTGGTCCGAGGCCCGCGCCGCCCGCAGCTTTGCGCCCTTTGTGCCGGCCCTCTCCCGCTGCCTCGAGCTGCTGCGCGAGGCCATCGCCCACCACGGGCCGGCCGATCACCCCTACGATCACCTGCTGGCCGACTTTGATCCCGGCACCGGCACCGCCGACCTGATCCCCCTCTTCGCGCGCCTCGGCGCCGAGCTGCCGCCGCTGGTGGCCAGCCTCGCCGGCCGCAACAGCACGGTCTTCGCGCCGACGGTGGGCACGGCGGAGATGAAGGCCCTCAGCCTGCGCCTGATGGCGCTCTTTGGCTTCGACACCCAGGCCGGTCGCCTCGATGAGACCGTTCACCCCTTCTGCTCCGGCATCGGCCCCGGAGATGTGCGGCTCACCTACAAGCCGCAGGGCGACAGCCTCCTCGGCACCCTCGCCGGCGTGATGCACGAGACGGGCCACGGGCTCTACGAGCAGGGGCTGCCGGCCACCCTCGGGGGCACGGGCCTGCGCGCGGCGGCGGGGGCGGCGGTGCACGAGTCCCAGAGCCGCTTCTGGGAGAACACCATCGGCCGCAGCCGCCCCTTCTGCGGGGTGCTGGCGCGGCTGATGCGTGAACAGTGGCCGGAGATGGCGGTGGACGGCGACACGCTCTTCCGCGCCCAGAACCGGGTCAACCCCTCGCTGATCCGGGTTCATGCCGACGAGGCGACCTACAACCTGCACATCCTGCTGCGCTTCGAGCTGGAGCTGGCCCTGCTGAGCGGCGATCTGCCGGTGGCCTCGCTGCCCGAGGCCTGGGATGCGGGGATGGAGCGGCTCCTCGGCCTGCGGCCGGCCCATGTCGTCGAGGGCGTGCTGCAGGACATCCACTGGGGTCAGGGCTATTTTGGTTATTTCCCCAGCTACACGCTCGGCAATCTGTACGCGGCCGGCCTCGCCCGCCAGATGGAGCTCGACCGGCCCACCCTTTGGGAAGAGGTGGCGGCGGGAGACCTGAGCGGGCCGCTCTCCTGGCTCCGCGAGAAGGTGCACCAGCAGGGCCATCGGATGGATGGGCCCGAGCTCATCCGCGCGGTGCTGGGCGAGCGCGATCTGGTCGCCGATCTGGCCGCCCACCTGCGCAGCCGGGCAGAGGCGGCCCTGGGCGACTGAGGTCAGGCCGGCGGTGAGAGGGTGAACAACACGATCTCACCGCCCACACCCATGCGGGGCGGCAGGCCGATGTGCCAGTTTCCGCGGTGGACGCTCAAGATGGACGAAGAGCGGACAAAGCGCCCCTGATCGTAGAGGCCGAAGAGGCCCAGCACCGAGCCGGGCCAGCCGAACATGTCGGTGCCGACCTGCCCGCCGTGGGTGTGGCCCGAGAGCACGAGGTCAAAACGGTCGGGCGGCAGCCAGGCAAAGGCCCGTGGATCGTGCACGAGGCCGATGGTGATCGTGTCGTCGTCGGGGGCCGGCAGGCGGGCCAGCGCCTCGGCGTGACGCTGGGCGGACTGACGCCAGTGGAACTGCAGGCCCAACAGCTCGATGGCCTGGCCGGCAATCTGCACGACGCGCACCTCATCGACGAGCATGGGCTGGCCGATGGCCGACAGCTCCGCCGCCAAGGTGGACAGAATCGGCAGGTCGTGGTTGCCGGGCGCGTGGAAGGTGGGGGCCGCGATCCCCCGGAGAGCCTCGATCAGATAGGCGTGATGGGCCTCGGAGAAGGGCATCACCAGATCGCCGGTGATCAAAACCAGCTCCGGGGAGAGGCGGTTGACCCGGTCGACCAGGGCCCGCAGGCTCGCGCCGGTCATGAAGGGGCTGGCGTGCAGATCGGAGAGGTGGACGACCCGCAGGGGCCGGCGCAGCCCGCGCAGGGTCAGCGGCACCTCCACCACCGCGTTGTGTCGAATCGCGGTCCACAGGCCGCCCCACAGGGCGAGGCCGGCGGGCAGGGCCAGGGCGGCGCCGGGCCAGGCCCAGGCTCCTTCGCCGGTGGCCAGGGCCCAGGGCAGCCAGCCCAGGTACAGCAGGCCAGTCCACAGGGCGAAGGCCAGGGCGATCTGCGAGATTGCTCCGATGAAGAGGCCGATGGGGCCGACCTCCTGGCGGCGATCGAGCAGCAGAAACAGCCCGCAGATGCTGGCCGGGCAGCAGAGCAAGGTGAGGGCCCAGGCGGGGTGCTGCAGATCGGCCTGCTCCAGGCCCAGCCAGAGGAGGGGGCTGATGGCGAAGCAGCCGAGGAGCACGGCGGCGACGGCGTGATCGTTCCAGGTGCGACCCCCGCGGTAGACGGCCCGCAGGGTGAGCAGGGCGAAGAAGGCGGTAGGCAGCAGGACCATCGGCGCCCTCTACTCCAAGGTGGCAGGCTGTCGAGGGGGCCTCCTCTGCGGGGGCGGCCTGCGCTATGGTGGCGGCGCGTCGGGGCTCGCCGGCGCGCTCCTTGGGTGTCTCATGCCGGCCCTCGACCTCCGCGGCGGCCTCCTCGCCGCGCTCCTCGCTGTCGCCGCCGTCGTCCTCGTGGCGCCGGGGGCGGCCCTGTCGCCCGCGACGATGGTGATCGGCGGCGGGCAGGGAGACTTCGCCAGCATCGCCTGGGGCCTCTGGGAGGTCGCCCGCGCCTTTCCGGCCTGGCCGGGGGTGCGCTTTCCCGACGTGATGTTCCCGGTGGGCGCCGATCTGATGCTGGCCGACTTGCCCGAGTCCTACCTCGTGGCGCCGGTGACCCTGCTCTTCGGGCCGGTGGTGGCCTACAACCTGCTTCAGCTCCTCCATCCGGCCCTGGCCAGCTTCACGGCCTTCCTCCTGGCCCGCGACGAGGGGGTGGAGCGGCCGGCAGCGCTGGTCTCTGGCCTCGCCTTTGGCTTCTGCGGGGTGATGCTCTCCAGCGTCCACAATGGCAACCCCGACGTCTCGCCGCTCTATCTCATCCCCCTGGGCGCTCTGTTTTCGCGTCGCTGCGCCCAGAGCGGCCTCTGGGCGATCGCGGCCGGGGTCCTGCTGGGCCTCTCGCCCTGGTGCAACCCCTATG
>JBEIQK010000200.1:0-9298 GCA_040376505.1 Alphaproteobacteria bacterium
ACCACCGCCGAGATCGTCAACATCCCGTTCATGCGCACTTTGCTATCGCGCCCCTTTGACGATGGCCCCCGGCGTGTAAAGGCTTGCCCCCACCCACCCGGAGTGTCCCCCATGGCCTTTGAGCTCCCCGCCCTGCCCTACGCCAAGAACGCCCTCGCGCCCATCATCTCCGAGGAGACGCTGGACTTCCACCACGGCAAGCACCACAACACCTACGTGGTCAACCTCAACAACCTCATCAAGGACGACGCCGCCCGCGCCGGTCAGAGCCTCGAAGAGATCGTCCGCACCAGCAGCGGCGGCCTGTTCAACAACGCCGCCCAGGTGTGGAACCACACCTTCTACTGGCACAGCCTCACCCCCAATGGCAGCGGCGCCCCCACCGGCGCCCTCGCCGCCGCCATCGACCGCGACTTCGGCAGCTTCGACAAGTTCAAGGCCGAGTTCGCCGCCGCCGCCATGGGCCAGTTCGGCAGCGGCTGGGCCTGGCTGGTCTCCGACGCCGAGGGCAAGCTCAGCGTGGTGAAGACCCCCAACGCCGAGACCCCGCTCACCACCGACAAGACCGCCCTGCTCACCTGCGATGTGTGGGAGCACGCCTACTACATCGACTTCCGCAACCGCCGGGCCGACTACATCGCCGGCTTCTGGAAGCTCGCCAACTGGGACTTCGCCAGCGCCAACTACGGCCGCTGATACCGGCGATGTTGCCGGTGTAACGCCCTGTTACACCGGCCCCGCCAGAATCCAGAAGAGCCCCACCGCCACCGCCAGGGCCCCGCTGCCTCCCAGGAGGCCGCGCAAGCCCCGCGCGCCCTGCCGGGCCGCGAAGGCGCCCAGCAGCAGCCCAAAGCCGCCCATCGCCCCCACCGCGCCCAGCAGGTAGGCCCCCAGCCAGCCCGCCGCCGCCGCCGGTGGCAGCGCCAGCGAAGGCAGCACCCCCAGGACATGGCCCGTGCCGGCGGCGCCATGCAGCATCCCCACGCCAAAGACCGCGTGGTTGTGCCGCGCGTGGGCCCCCGGTTCATCGTGCCGGCTGCCCGGCGGATGCAGGTGCGGGTGGCCCTGTTCGGCCGGATGATGCCCGTGGGGATGACTGTGCACCGTCGCCGCCATCGCCGCCCGCAGCGCCCAGAGCCCCACGCCGATCAGCACCACCCCCACGAGCCGCTCCGAGCCCGCCGACAAGGCCTCCACGTCGAAGGCGGCGCGCGCCAGGATGCCCAGACCGCCCAGCAGCACCACGCCCGCCCCATGGCCAAAGCCCCAGAGCAGCCCCAGGCGCGCCGCCCGCGCCGGGTCCTCCACCGCCATCGGCGCCAGGGCCGCGAGGTGATCGGGCCCCGCGAAGACATGCAGCAGCCCCGCCACAAGGCCCCCGCCGATCGCCAGGATCATGGCGCGCCCCCGAAGAAGCGGCTGTAGATGAGGCCGGCCACCTTCTCGGCCGTGCCCGGCTGCCCCTGAGACCGCGCCGCCGCCGCCATCTTCGCCCGGGCCGGCCCGTCGGCCATCAGCGCCGCGATCTCGGCCACGGCCGCGTCCAGATCTATGCCCTTCTCGACGATGACCCTGGCCGCGCCCACCTTCTCGAGGCCCCGCGCGTTGCCCTCCTGGTGGTTGTCGGTCACATTGGGGCTCGGGATCAGCACGCTCGGCAGGCCCACCGCCGTCAGCTCCGCCAGGGTGGAGGAGCCGGCCCGGCAGACGACGAGGTCGGCCACGGCGAAGGCGTCGGCCATCCGCCCCTCGTAGGGCAGCAGGCACAGGCCTGGGGGCAGCGGATCGAGCCTTCCCTTCACCGCCTCGAAGTAGCTCGGCCCCGTCACAAAGAGCAGGTCGAAGGTCCGCTCCTTGCCGGCGAGGCGCTCGCCCAACTCGCAGATCGTGCGCGCCCCCAGCGAGCCGCCCACCACCAGCACCACCGGCCGCTTACCCGAGAAGCCATAGCGGGCCAGGGCCGCCGACCGATCGCCCCGGGTCACCGCCGGGTTCACCGGGCAGCCCACCCGCTCCCGCGGCGCCGAGCCAGGCAGCTTGTTGGCCGTCTCCGCGTAGGTCAGCAGCACCAGCTTGGCCACCCGGGCGCAGAGCCGGTTGGCGAGCCCCGGCGTCACGTTGGCCTCGTGCACCGCGGTCGGGATGCCCAGGGTCCAGGCCGCCAGCACCGTCGGCGCCATCACATAGCCGCCCACCCCCAGCACAAAGGCAGCCCGATCGCGCCGTAGCAGGCTGCGGACCTGCACAATGCCCCGCAGCAGCGAGACCGCAAAGCGCGCCTTGGCCAGCAGGCCCGCCCGTGGGAACTGCGCCGCCGTCACCGGCGTGAAGGAGATGCCCCGCTCCGGCACCACCCGCCCTTCGAGCCGCGCCCCATCGCCGTAGTAGCGAAGCTGCGCCCCGCGTGCCGCCAGGGCTTCCCCCATCGCCAGAGCCGGGTAGACATGTCCGCCCGTCCCGCCCCCAGCCAGCACCACCACCGGCTGGGACTTGTTGTTGGAGCCCTCGGACATCGCACACCTCGGCCAGGAGCGCCGCCTCTTAGCCCGAGACGCGCGTGGCCGCCGCTCCCCCCCTTGCCGCCGGCCGCTGCGTGGCCATGGTCCCTCCCACCGGATAGCGAGCACCGATGAAGAACTATAGCCGCGGGTTGTTTTTGTGGGTCTTCCTGGCCCTGGTCGTCATGCTGGCCTTCACCATGGTCGGCCAGGAAGGCCGCGGAGAGGTCAAGGAGCTTCGCTTCTCCGAGCTGATCGCCCGCGCCGAGGCCGGCGAGATCAAGACCGCCCTCATCAAGGGCCAGGAGATCACCGGCACCACCACCGCCAACGAAGAGTACAAGGCCGTCGGCCCCGCCGAGGGCGATGAGGCCCTGCGCCTGCTCTCCGACTACAACGTGGTGCCCGACTTCGAGGCCGAGCCCAACGGCACGCTGGTGAGCCTCGTCACCAACGCCCTGCCGATGATCCTCATCGTCGTGCTCTTCGTCTTCTTCATGCGCCAGCTCCAGTCCGGCGGCGGCAAGGCGATGAGCTTTGGCAAGTCCCGGGCCCGCCTGCTCTCCGAGGGCGGCCGCAAGGTCACCTTCGAGGATGTCGCCGGCGCCGACGAAGCCAAGGTCGAGCTCGAAGAGATCATCCACTTCTTGAAAGACCCCCGCAAGTTCACCCGCCTCGGCGGGCGCATCCCCAAGGGTGTGCTGCTGATGGGCCCCCCCGGCACCGGCAAGACCCTCCTCGCCCGCGCCGTCGCCGGCGAGGCCGGCGTGCCCTTCTTCTCGATCTCCGGCTCCGACTTCGTCGAGATGTTCGTTGGGGTGGGCGCCTCGCGCGTCCGCGACCTGTTTGAGCAGGGCAAAAAGCAGGCCCCCTGCATCATCTTCGTCGATGAGATCGACGCCGTCGGCCGCCACCGCGGCGCCGGCATGGGCGGCGGCCACGATGAGCGTGAACAGACCCTCAACCAGCTCCTGGTGGAGATGGACGGCTTCGAGTCCAACGACGGCGTCATCCTGATGGCCGCCACCAACCGCCCCGACGTGCTCGACCCCGCCCTGCTCCGCCCCGGCCGCTTCGACCGCCGCGTGGTGGTCAGCAACCCCGACGTCAAGGGCCGGCTCGGCATCTTGAAGGTGCACACCCGCCGCACCCCGATGAGCGACCAGGTCGAGCTCGGCGTCATCGCCAAGGGCACCCCCGGCTTCTCCGGCGCCGACCTCGAGAACCTCGTCAACGAGGCGGCCCTCATCGCCGCCCGCGAGGGCAAAGAGCGCCTGGAGACCAACGACTTCGAGCGCGCCAAAGACAAGGTCAGCATGGGCGTCGAGCGCCGCAGCATGGTGGTGCCCGAGAACGAGCGCCGCCGCACCGCCTACCACGAGGCCGGCCACGCCATCGTCGCCCGCATGCTGCCCGACGCCGACACCGTTCACAAGGTCACCATCGTGCCCCGCGGCCGGGCCCTGGGCCTCACCCAGATCCTCCCCGACGAAGACCGCCTGGGCGCCACGGTCGACGAGCTGCGGGCCCGCCTCGCCATCTTCATGGGCGGCCGCGCCGCCGAAGAGCTGGTGCTCTCCGAGATCAGCACCGGCGCCAGCAACGACCTGAAGCAGGCCACCCGCATTGCCCGCGCCATGGTCACTGAGTTCGGCATGTCCGAGCGCCTCGGGCCGATGTCGCTCGGCGACGACGGCGAGGTCTTCCTCGGCCGCGACTTCGGCCGCGTGCAAGACCACAGCGAGCACACGAGCCGCGTCATCGACGACGAGGTCAAGCGCTTCCTCGACGAGGCCTACGCCATCGCCAGCGGCATCCTCAAGGCCAACCTGCACATCCTGGAGCACCTCGCCCAGCGCCTGCTCGAAAAGGAGACCGTGGAGGGCCGCGAGTTCGAGGAGATGGTGGCCGGGCTCAACCCGATCTACCCCACGCCCCCGGGCTCCCTGGCGTGAGGCCGGCGCTGGTCGGCATCGTCAACTGCACCCCCGACAGCTTCTTCGACGGCGGCCGCTACGACCCGGTGGCCCAGGCCGAGCGGCTCCTCGCCGAGGGCGCGGACTGGCTCGACATCGGCGGCGAGTCCACCCGCCCGCAGGCCGTCGACATCCCCGCCGACGAGCAGCTCCGCCGCGTGCGGCCCGTCTTCGAGGCCCTGGCCGGCCGCGGCCTCACCCTCTCGATCGACACCCGCCTGCCCGCCGTCGCCGCCGCCGCCCGCACTTGGGGCGCCACCGTGCTCAACGACGTGGCCGGCCTCACCGATCCCGAGCTCGTCGCCGTCTCCGCCGACTTCGAGGCCACGGTGGTGATGCACAGCCGCGGCACCCCGGCCACCATGACCCAGCTCACCGCCTACGACGACGTGGTGACCGAGGTCCGCGATCAGCTCCTCGCCGCCGCCGCCCGCGCCCGCAGCCCGCGGGTCTACCTCGATCCCGGCCTCGGCTTCGCCAAGACCGCGCCCCAGAGCCTCGCCTTGCTGCGCCACACCGCCACCCTGGTCGCCACGGGCCTGCCCGTCTTCATCGGCGCCAGCCGCAAGAGCTTCCTGGGCGCCACCCTCGGCTTGCCCCAGGCTGACGATCGGCTGGTGGCCTCGGTCGCCGCCGCGCTCTTCGCCGCCCAGGCCGGGGCCGCCGCACTGCGGGTGCACGACGTGGCCGCCACCCGTCAGGCCCTCGATCTCTGGGCCGCCCTGGCGGCGCCGCCGCCCGCCCAACGCTAAGACAGCCACCCCGCGTGGTGAAGCCATGGTGAGCTGGATCTGGGAGGCCCTGGAGTGGTCCGATGTCTTCGACATCGCGATCATGGCCTTTGTGCTCTACCGAACCCTGCTGGCGCTCCAGGGCACCCGGGCGATCCAGAGCCTCGTCGGCCTCTTCGTGGTGATGGGCCTCTACATCGTCGCCGAGCAGCTCAAGCTCACCAGCGTCACCTGGCTCTTCGACCGCCTCTTCGTCTACATCGTGCTGGCCATCATCATCCTCTTCCAGGATGACATTCGCCGCGGTCTTGCCAGCGCCGGCGGCCGCTTCTTCCCCCGGGTGCGGCGCAGCGTCGACATCTCCGCCTTTGAAGAGGTCATCCGCGCCACCTTCACCCTGGCCGGCCGCCGCATCGGCGCCTTGATCGTCTTCGAGCGCGGCGCCTCGCTCGACGAGTACGGCGAGAACGCCACCGCCATCGAGGGGCGCATCTCCCAAGATCTGCTGCTGGCCATCTTCCACCCCACCAGCCCCCTGCACGACGGCGCCGTGCTCATCCAAAAAGGGCAGCTCGCCGCCGCCAAGGTGATCCTGCCGCTCACCCAGTCCACCAAGGTCTCGCGCTTCTTCGGCACCCGCCACCGCGCCGCCATCGGCCTCACCGAGGCCACCGACGCCGTCGTCATCGTCGTCAGCGAAGAACGCGGCACGGTGAGCGTGGCCGCCAGCGGCGAGATCCGGCCCACCCACGACGCCAACGAGCTGCGCAGCGCCCTGCAGACCCTCCTCAATGACGAGGCCGCCGCCCCCCGGCCGGCCCCGGCAGGCGCCTAGAATGGCCGTCACCCTGCCGCCCCGCTGGCGCTCCGAGCTGGCCCAGGCCTTCACCGAGAACCTCACCTTCAAGCTGATCGCCCTGCTGCTGGCCGTGGCCTTCTGGGTGTGGGTGCAGTCCGAGCCGGCGGTCGAGCACCGCCTCAAGGCCAAGATTGAGTACACGTGGCCCGACGGCCTCATCGACGAGGCCGCCCCCACCGCCGTCACCTTCTCGGTCTCCGGCCCCACCGGCCTCGTGCGCATCGCCGCCCGCCGCGAGCTCGTGCTGACCGTCGACCTCCGCCAGTCCGAGTTGGGCACCCGCACCATCGACCTCAACGAGAGCCAGATCCGCGGCCTGCCGCGCGGGGTGGAGGTCGTCCAGGTGCAGCCCCCCACCGCCACCATCGCCCTCGACAAGCGCATCACCCGCACCGTCAAGGTGAAGGCCCTCATCGCCGGCTCGACCGCCGCCGGCTGGCAGCTCAAGGGCCACACCGTGCAGCCCCGCACCGTCGAGCTGTCGGGCCCCGAGTCGGTGCTTCGCGAGATGGACGAGATCAGCACCACCGCCATCGACCTCAGCGGCCTCGATCAAGACCGCAGCTTTGACGTCCGCCTCAACCTGCGCAGCCGCGCCCTGCGCGCCCAGACCGCCACGGTGGTGGTGGCCGTCGACGTCGAGCCCGAGCTGTCCACCCGCGAGCTGTCCGGCCTCGCCGTCACAGTGAACGAGCCGGGCTGGAAGGTGAGCCCACCCCAGGCCACCGTCTCCTTCACCGGGCCCAGCACCGCCGTGAATTCCCTGACCGCCGAGCAGATCAGCCTGGTCATCCTGCCCGGCCCCAGCCCGGCCATCTGGTCGCCAGACCCCCAGGAGAGCGCCGTGCAGGTGCGCATCGACGGCGAGCCGGCCGACGTCAAGGTCGCCGAGGTCAGCCCCCGCCAGTTCACCCTGGAGCCCGCCCCCCCATGAGCATCCGCTTCGGCACCGACGGCATCCGCGGCCCCGCCGGCCAGTTCCCCCTCGACCCCGTCGGCGCCGCCCAGATCGGCCGCGGCCTCGCCGACCACCTGGGCGGACGCGGCGCGGTGGTGATCGGCGGCGACACCCGCCAGAGCACGCCGATGCTCACCGAGGCCCTGGCCCGCGGCCTCTGCGCCGGCGGCGTCACCCCCCTGCTGGCGGGCGTGCTGCCCACCGCCGGCCTCAGCCTGCTGGTGCCCCACCTCGGCGCCCAGGCCGGCGTGATGGTCACCGCCAGCCACAACCCCTGGCCCGACAACGGCGTGAAGATCGTCGGCCCCGACGGCAAGAAGTCCGACGATGACACCGCCATCGAGGCCGCCATCGCCGCCGCGGGCCCCCTCGGGCCGCCCCGGGCCTCCCCTCAACCGGTCGCCGACCCCGCCGGGCCCTGGCGGGCGATGATGCCCCGCCTCGATCTGCGCGGGCTGCACCTCCTCCTCGACTGCGCCCACGGGGCCGCCGCCCCCCACGCGCCGGCCCTGCTCGCCGAGATGGGCGCCCGACTCAGCCTGCGCGGCTGTGATCCCGACGGCCGCAACATCAATGAGGGGGTCGGCGCCCTGCACCCACCCGCCAGCCTCGACGGCGCCGATCTGGCGATCTGCCTCGACGGCGACGCCGATCGCATCCTGCTCGTCGACCCCCAGCACGGGATCTGCGACGGCGACGACATCCTCGCCTGGCTGGCCCTGGAGGGCGCGGGCCCGGTGGTGGGCACCGTGATGACCAACGGCGGCCTGGAGGCGGCCTTCGGCGGCCGGCTGCTGCGCGCGCCGGTGGGCGATCGCCACGTCGCCGCCTGGATGGCCCGCTCCGGCGCGACGCTGGGCGCCGAGCCCTCGGGCCATGTGCTCTTCTCCCCGGGCCCGCCCACCGGAGATGGGCTCTACACCGCGCTCCGCGTGCTGCAGGCCGCCGCCGGCCCCGACGGCCGCCCCCGCCTGCCTCTGCCGAGCGGCCTGTGGGTCCGCTGGCCCCAATCCAATCGTAACGTCCGGTTACGCGGAGACCGCCGCCCCCTCGACCGACTGGAGAGCGTCGCCAAGGCCGAGGCCGCTGGCAACCGGGTGGTGGTGCGGTACAGCGGCACCGAGCCCCTCCTGCGCATCCTCGTCGAGGGGCCCCTCACTCCGGGCAATGACCCGGCGGCCCAGAGCGCCGCCATCGCAGCAGAGGTCTCCTCATGGTGAACAAGCCCCGCCGCCTCGGCGTGAACATCGACCACGTCGCCACCGTGCGCCAGGCGCGCCGCTCGCCCTACCCCGACCCGGTGGCCGCCGCCCTGGTGGCCGAGCTGGCGGGCGCCGACCAGATCACCTGTCACATCCGCGGGGACCGCCGTCACATCGTCGACAGCGACCTGCCGCGCCTGCGCGACGCCGTGCAGACCCTGCTCAACGTCGAGATGGCCGCCACCGACGAGATGCTGCACATCGCCGAGACGGTGTTGGGCCAGCAGGCCTCGGGCGGCCGGGTTCACCAGATCACGCTGGTGGCCGAGCGCCCCGGCGAGGTCACCACCGAAGGCGGCCTCGACGTCGCCGGCCAGGCCGCCACCCTGGGCCCCGCCTGCCGCCGCCTCGTCGAGGCTGGCCTGCGCGTCGCCGTCTTCATCGATCCCGAAGAGGCGCAGGTGCAAGCCGCCTTCGACCTCGGCGTGCCCACCATCGAGCTGAACACCGCGCGCTACGCCGAGGGCCACCCCGGCGAGCTGGCCCGCCTCGGCAGGGCCGCCCGCCTCGCCCAGGGCCTCGGCCTCGAGCTGGCCGCCGGCCATGGGCTCACCCACCACAACCTGGGCGCCCTGGTGTCCGCGGTGCCGGAGATCATCGAGTACAACATCGGCCACAGCATCATCGGCCGGGCCATCTTCATCGGCCTCGACGCGGCCGTGCGCGACATCGCGACCCTCATTCGGCGATGACGCCGCTGCTCACCGCAGCCGAGGCCCGGGCCGCCGACGCCCACCTCATCGAAGCGCTCGGCCTGCCGAGCCGGCAGCTCATGGAGCTGGCCGGCAAGGGTGCCGCCGAGGCGCTCCAGGCCCGCTTCCCCACGGGCCCCGTGGTGGTGCTCTGCGGCCCCGGCAACAACGGCGGTGACGGCTATGTGCTGGCCCGCTGGCTGGCGCTCTGGGGCCGCCCGGTCGTCGCCGTGCCCGTGCTGCCGCCCCGCACCCCCGACGCCCAGGTGAACGCCGATCTCGCTGCCCAGATGGGCATCACAGGCGAGCGGCCCGCGCTCGG
>JBEIQK010000404.1:0-5831 GCA_040376505.1 Alphaproteobacteria bacterium
GCTTTCACGCGGGAACACGCCCGGGCAATTTCAGCCCGCACCTTGACCCTTCCCCCCGCGTGCCCAAGCTCGCCGCCATGAAGAACCCCTCCTCGCTCCGTCGCTTGCTCTCCCTCGCCAGGCCCCACCTGGGGCGGCTGATCCCGGCCACCATCGCCTTGTTGTTCAGCTCTGGCCTGAGCCTTGGTCTGCCCATGCAGGTCGGCAGCTTTGTGGATCAGATCCTCAAGGGCAACGATCCCGCCGAGCTCGACCGCGCGATCCTGGTGCTGTTGGGCGTGTTCTTTCTGGTCGGCGTCGCGGGCGGCCTGCGGGCTTACCTCTTCACCACCGCGGGCGAGCGGGTGGTGACCGAGCTGCGACAGGATCTGTACAGCAACCTCATTCGCCAGGAGATCGGCTTCTTCGACAGCCAGCGCACCGGTGAGCTCACAAACCGCCTCGGCTCCGACACGGCCATCCTCCAGAACGCCGTCACGGTCAACGTCTCGATGGCCCTGCGCTACGTGCTGTCGGCGCTGGGCGCGGTGGGCATCCTTCTGTACACGAGCTGGCAGCTCACCCTGGTGATGCTGGCGATCGTGCCGGTGGTGGCGGTGGGGGCCGGCATCTACGGCCAGCAGCTCCGCGGCGTCAGCCGCAGCGTGCAAGACGCCCTGGCGCGGGCCACCGCGGTGGCCGAAGAGACCCTCTCGGGCGTGCGAACCGTGCGGGCCTTCGCCCGCGAAGACCAGGAGACGGCGCGCTACGCCAGCGTGGTGGAGGAGTCCTACGCCCTGGCCCGCAAGAGAGCGCTGCTCGGCGCCGGCTTTCAGGGGGGCATCACCTTTGCCGGCTACGCCGCCATCGCCGCGGTGCTCTGGTACGGCGGGCGGATGCTGTCGCAGGGCGAGCTGTCGATGGGCACGCTCACCAGCTTCATGCTCTACACCTTCACGCTGGCCTTCTCGATCGGCGCCTTGTCGGGCCTCTACGAGGACTTCAACAAGGCGCTCGGCGCCAGCGAGCGGGTCTTTGAGCTCCTCGACCGCAAGCCGGTGGTCTCGGGCGGCAGCCAGCACCCCGAGAAGGTGGCGGGCGCCGTCACCTTTGACCAGATCTCCTTTCAGTACCCCACCCGGCCCGATGTCTCGGTGCTCCGCGACTTTACGCTCACGCTGCAGGCCGGCGAGGTCGTGGCGCTGGTGGGGCCCTCGGGCGGCGGCAAGTCCACCGTCGCGGCCTTGCTGAGCCGCTTCTACGACCCGAGCGCCGGCACCGTGTGCCTCGACGGCGTGCCCTACCGCGACCTCGACCCCAACTGGCTGCGCGGGCAGGTGGGCGTGGTGGCGCAGGAGCCGATCCTCTTCGCCACCAGCATCCGCGACAACATCCGCTACGCGCGGCCCGACGCCACCGAGGCCGAGGTCGAGGCCGCCGCCCAGGCCGCCAACGCCCATGACTTCATCGCCGCCTTCCCCGAAGGCTACGGCACCCTGGTGGGCGAGCGGGGCGTGCGCCTGTCGGGCGGGCAGAAGCAGCGGGTGGCCATCGCCCGGGCCATCCTCAAGAACCCGCGCGTGCTCGTGCTCGACGAGGCCACCAGCGCGCTCGACGCCGAGAGCGAGCACCTCGTGCAAGAGGCCCTCGATCGCCTGATGAAGGGCCGCACCACCGTGGTGATCGCCCACCGGCTCAGCACCGTGCGCGACGCCGACCGGGTGGTGGTGCTCGACGGCGGCAAGGTGGTCCAGGCCGGGCCCCACGAGGCCCTGGTGGCCGAGGATGGGCTCTACCGGCGCCTCGTCGAGCGGCAGTTCGCCGCCGGCTGAGCGGGCTCAGGGGGCCAGCAGGCCGTCGAGCCAGGCGCCGAAGGCCGGGGTGGCCAGGATGTCCTGGCCGCGGGCCACCAGTTGGGACTCCACCTCGCGGCGCCAGGCCGCCTCGGCGTCGATGCCGGCGGACTCCTCCAGGCCGGTCTCGCGGAGCACGTCGGAGAGGCTGCGGTCGCCCAGGGCCTCGATGGCGGCGCGCACGATGCCGGCGACGTCGGACTGGGTGTCGGGGCGGGCGGCGAGGCTGCGCACCGTGGCGGCGCCCATGTCGACGAGGCGGTCGGGATCGAGCTTCTCGACCTCGCGGGCCAGGATGCGGTTGTCGGTCTCGATCAGGGTCTCGAAGAGGTGGACCCGCCAGGCGGCGTAGGCCTCGGCGTGCTCGGCGCTGGCGGCGTGGTCGGCCATCTGGCGCATGGCGACGTGCAGGGCCTCGTCGACGAAGTCGCGGATCTTCTGCTCGGCGCGCTGCTCGATCTCCTGGCTGAGGCCGCCCAGCACGCCCTCCGAGAGGCCCTTCACGCCGGCGAAGGCCTTGAGGCGCCCCAAACCGGCCTTGGCGGCTTCGGCGGCGGCCAGGGGCGGCGCGAAGGCGCTCACCTTCTTGGCGAAGCCGCGCACGGCCCCGCCGATGATGTCGCGCAGCAGGCGCTCGACGGCGGCGTGCTGGAGCATGCGGCCCACCAGCACCCGATCGAGCACGATCGGCTTGCCGATGACGGCGCGCAGGGGGTCGCGGACCTCGGCGGGCAGCCGATCGCCGGGGGTGCCCGGGGGCACCTGACCGCGCAGGGCGGTGATCTGTTCACGCAGCCAGGCCTCGGTGCGGGCGCTGCGGGCGGCCACGTCGAGGGCGTTGGTGACCTGCCGGGCCACGCTCTCGGCGTCGATGAGGGTGGCGACGGGCCGCTTGAGCACGTCGTCGATGACGAGCGAGATCAGGGAGGCGAGGGCGCCGCCCTGCAGGCGGCCGAGGACGAGGGCGGTCTGTTCGTTCATGGCTGCTGCTCGGGGAGGAGAGGGGAGGGGGTGCCGACGCAGGTGAGCCAGAGCTGGTGCACCGCGCGGGTGGCGGCGACGTGCAGCAGCCGGCGGCAGTAGGGGGTGTCGGGGTAGTGCAGGGCGCTCACCTCCACCAGCACGACATAGTCGAACTCCAGGCCCTTGACCTCCCGGGCCTCGACCACGTCCACGCCGGGGGCGAAGGCGAACTCCTGCTCCACCACGAGGCGCACCCGCGGCACCTCGGCGTGGCGCAGCCCCTGGGCGTAGGTGCGCGACAGCTCGGGGTGCGGGGTGAGGATGGCGACGTTGGCGTTGGGCTCGGCCCGCAGCAGGCGGCGCAGCTCCTCGGCCAGGAAGCCCACAGCGGCGCCGTGCTCGCTGAAGCGGAACAGCTCGACGGGCGGGCCGTCGCGGGTGGTGCGCGGCGCCGGCTCGTCGTCGTCGCCCAGGACATCGAGGGCGAAGCGGGTGATGGGGTGGGTGCTGCGGTAGCTCACCTGCAAGGTGTTGAGCGCGGTGCTCTCCACGCCGATGCGGCCGAGGAATTCGGTCCAGGAGGTGAAGCCGCCGCCGGTGGAGATGTGCTGACGCGTGTCGCCGGCGAGGGTGACGCTCTTGCGCTCGTCCGTGCAGGAGATCAGCACCGAGACCTCGACCGGCGAGAAGTCCTGCACCTCGTCGAGCACGAGGTGGTGGTAGTGCAGGGGCCGGCCGCCGGGGCGCACGAGGTGGCCCACCCGGAGCTGGTACATGCGCAGCAGCAGGGCGTCGTCCTCGGGGTCGAGGCGCACGTCGGCGTCCTTCTCGCCGTCCATCCAGGCGGCCACCGAGCGGGCCATCTGGTTGGTCCAGGCCAGGGCCCGCTGCATCGCGCTGTCGCTCAAGGCCTCGCCCAGGGCGGCCTCGATGCGGGAGCGGTCGGTGGTGAGGCGCATCCAGTCCTCGATCACCTGGGAGCGGTGGGCCTTGCCGGGGGTGGCCCGGATGTAGGCCTCGACCATCGCGATGAAGCCGGGGTGCAGCTTCATGCGGGAGACCGGCTCGGGGGTGTCGTCGGCGCTGCGCCCGGGCAGCTCGGGGAAGTGCCGCGCGACCATCGAGCGCGACCAGGCCGTCCAGGTGGAGACCTGCACCCCGGCGACGCCCAGGGCCGGCAGCACATTGGCCACATAGTCGCGCATGGCCCGGCCCCAGACGATGATCAGCACGGCCTGCGGCACAAAGGCGCGGCCAAGCTGAAAGGCGAGGTAGGCCACGCGGTGCAGGGCCACCGTCGTCTTGCCGCTGCCCGCCGAGCCGCGCAGCACCACCACGCCGGCGCTCGGGGCGGTGATCAGCGCGAACTGGTCGGGATCGATGAGGGCGGCGATGTCGGGCAGGTGCTTGTCGGCCCGCAGCTTGGCCCCCGAGCCGAGGCGGGCGCCGTCGGCCTTTCCGGCGCGCAGCGCGCTGCCCTGGCCGCCGGCGAGGTGGGTGCCCTCGCGGGTGAGGGCCCGCCAGCCGCCGGCCTCGCGCACATAGGAGACCGCCCCGGCCCCGACGCGCAGCAGGGTGCCGTCGGCGATGTGCAGGGTGCGCCGGGCGGTGATGCGCCCCTCGCGGAGCTGATCGCCGAGCTCCTCGCAGTACTCGTCGCCCTCTTCGTAGCGGTAGAAGAGCCGCGAGATGGGGGCGTTGCGCCAGTCGACGATGCGCAGGCCATGGGAGAGGCGGCTGGCCCGACCGATGTAGATGTCGCTCTTGCGCCCCTTTTCGGCGAGGCGCAGGTGGGCGAAGTAGGGCGAGTCCACGTCCACCGACTCGGTCTTGCGGCCCTTGCGGATCTGGTCGAGCAGAGCGGTGTAGTGCTCCATCTGCTGGGCGATGGCGCCGCGGTCATCGGGGCGCGCGGAGCGGACCTCTTCTTGGAGGCGAACCAGCTCGGTCAAGACCTCGTGCTCGTTGGCGCCGGGGGGCTCGGGGTTCTCCAGGAGGACGGCGCGCACGCGGGACAGCTCGGCCAGCTCCTCGGCCACGATCGGCGGCGGGGCGGCGGCGGGGGATTCGGGGGTCAAAGAGGGCTCCCAACGGTTCTCGTGGACGGGCGACCCACGCAGGGGGCGAGGTGGATAGGCCCTCTCCGAACAGCCCGCCCGGGTATCCAACCCCATGAACCTGTCAAGAATCGCCGCTTTTGTGCTGCCCATCGGTCTCTTCTGCGGTTCGGCCCAGGCCGAAGAGATCCTGGTGGTGAATCCCCGGTCCGATGTGGCTCTGGCCGTGGGCAGCAACCTCGTCTGGGCCGGCCTGTACTTCGGCCTGGAGCGCGATCTCAAGCCGGCGCCCTTCAGCACCACCACGCCCACCGGCCTCGACGCCGTCTCGGTGGGGCGCTGGTCGCCCGGCGCCGCGCGCACCAGCGATGTGCTGCTCTACGGGATGATCCCCGCCAGCCTCGCCGCCTCGATGGTGGGGGCCGGCAGCCTCAGCCAACCGGCCGACGGCGCCCTGCTCTTCTTGCAGAGTTGGGGGCTCACGGGCGCGATGGTGGACGGCGCCAAGGTGGCGATCAGCCGGCCGCGGCCCTTCAACTTTCACCCCAACCCCAACGCCGACATCCGCGAACACCAGGCCGAGGGCGACGCCACGCTCAGCTTTCCCTCGGGGCACACTGCCTTCATGGGGGCGATGAGCTTTACGGCGGCCGGGCTCCTGAGCCATGGCCAGGGGGTGGAGCCGGGCCTCGCCTATGGCGGCGCCGCCGCGCTCACCGCTGGGGTGGGGGCCCTGCGGGTGCTGGCCGGGCGCCACTACCCGACCGATGTGCTGGCGGGGGCCGGCATCGGCGCCGCCGTGGGCGTGCTGGTGGTGGAGAGCCACATCGAGGCGCGCGCCAAGACGGTGGGCGCCAACGGCACAGCCGGCGCCCGGATGGTGCAGGTGGGAGGTACCTTCTAAGGCGCGCCCGCGGGGAGGGCAGGGGAGGGCCCGCGCCGTTAGGCTGCCGAGGCTTGGGGCGGCGCCCCGGCTTCA
>JBEIQK010000479.1:0-5083 GCA_040376505.1 Alphaproteobacteria bacterium
ACCTGCCCAGTCAGGAGTCCATCGCCGCTCTCGCAGGTGGCCTCCACGCTCTCTCCGCTGTCATCGACCTTGTCCGCGCAGGCCACCAGCACCAAAAGCCCCAACCCTCGCATTGCACACCTCTCAGTTCGGTCGCGGGTGCTGGGCGGACCACTCCCACCAGCCCCCATCGTGGTGCGCACAGGGCCGCCCCGCCGCCGTGAGCAGGGCCCAGGCCATCGCCGAGCGCACCCCACCCGTGCAGGTGGTGTAGACGGTGCCCGTTGTGGGCGGCAGCGGCCCGCGGAGCAGGCTGCGCCAGGGGTGGTGGACGGCGCCGGGGATGTGCCCGCCATAGGCCTCGCCGTAGCGCCGGGCCCCCTCGTACTCATCGGCCTCGCGCACATCCCAGATGAGTGCGCCCGGCGCGCGGAGGTCGGCGAGGCTGGCGCGCACGGCCGGGCGCGGACGGGCCACGAAGCGCCCCGGCGCCGGGCTGCGCGGGAGCCAGCTCCAGGGCCCCGGCCAGGCCGCCGCCCCGCCGCGCAGGATGTGAACAGAAGGATGCCCCAGGTAGACGAGGTCCCAGGCCACCCGGCCCTCCTCGCCCCAGGCCGCATCCCAGTCCCCCACCACCAGCACCGACCGCTCCTCATCCACTCCTGCCGCCGCGAAGGCGGCCGCTGCGGCGCGCTCCTCTCCCAATCGCCCGTTGGTCGGCCCACCGTCTACGCCCACCCGCCAACTCAGTCGCTGGCTCCCCGGGAGCTGGCCCAGGGCCAGGGACTTGAGCCCCCGGGTGTCGAGGACCACGGCCCCGCGGGCGAGCAGGGCCGCCGCCTCCGCCGCGTCGACGAAGAGGCCGCTCATGGGCCGCCCACCACCAGGGCCGGCAGGGGCGCGGTCCAGCCGTCGCCAGCGCGATCCACCCGCAGGGCCGAGCTCATCGCCCAGGCGGTGACCCCCGGGTAGACCGGCGCCATCGCCCGGCTGCCCCGGGCGATGAGGACATAGACCGCGTCCTCCTCTCCGGCGAGGGCAAAGACGAGTTGGGCCCGCAGGGCCTCGGTGGCGTCGGGGTCGATGGCCTGGGTCTCCACCACCTCGCCGTCGCGCAGCAGGTCGACCGCCTCGACGCTCACCCAGGAGGGGGCCCAGACCTCCACCGACAGGGAGGGCTCACCCGTAAACAGTCCCCCCGGCGCCCGCTGGCCGTCGATCGTCGCCTCGACAAAGGGCCCGCGGCTCACCACCGTGGCCCGCGCCCCCAGGGCCTGCACCAGGGTGGCGTTGGTGAGGGCGGCGGGGGAGTCGACCCCGGAGAAGAGCCAGGTGACGCTCTCGCCGGGGCCGTCGGTGTGGCTGTGGCTGTCGGAGACCCCCACCGGCGTCGGCCAGAGGCCCCGGGCGGTCAGGTCCAGGTAGAAGGGGAGGTAGTCGGTGTAATTTCCTCCGTTCAGCACTTCCACCGCGTCGAAGTCTTCTGTCCAGTGGGCCTCGGAGGCCACCTGACCGGTGCTCACATCGTAGCCGGCGTTGCCGAACATGCCGCTGGAGCCCTCGGGGTGATTGACCTGAATGATGCCCGGCTCGCCCAGCAGCCGCTCGCGCATCTGGGCAAAGAGGGTGGGCGTATCCCAACTGTTCTCGTACCAGGGGGGCGCCCCCTGATTGGGCAGGTTGGGCTGGGTACGAAGCGGGTACAAGTTGAAGTGCCCGCGCATCACCGTGCTCACCTCGTCGGCGATGACGCTACGCAGCACCTCTTCGAGGCCCAGCGGTGCGAGCAGCGCGCCGTAGTCGGCCACATTGTCGTGATCTGTGCCGAAGTGAACCTGCACCCCATGGGCCGCCGCGACGATCAGGCGGTCTTCCATCGGGATCTTCGAGTCATTGGAGGGGCCGCCGTGGGCGTGGGGATCGATCGCCAGGGCCCCCGCCGGCGCCACCACGCGGGCCAGCGGCGCCGCGATGCGCTGCTGGCCGCCGCTCTCGACGGTGACCTCGGCAGAGAAGGCCTCGTAGCGGTAGCCCCGGTGCACCACCACCCGGTAGGCCCCCGGCTCCACCGCCAGCGATCCCTGGCCATCGCGCAAGAAGAGCAGCCCCGCCGCACCCCCCGGCCGCCCCGGCGCCAGCCCTGCCTTCGCCGCGACCGGATCCCCGCCGAGGAAGTCCACCCGCGCCACCGCCGGCTGGCCGTCGCCCACGTCGATCTCCAGCCGCCCCGGCGGGGTCAGGCTGTGGGTCATCGAAGCGCCCGCTGGCGCCGCCTCGGACAGGCCATAGCCTTCGGCGAAGGCGATGGGATCAGCGCCCTCGACGAGGGTGACCGCCACCACAGCGTCGACCGTGTCGGCGGCGTAGGGGGCGCTCCAGCCCGCGCCGGCCGGCAGGTCGACGTCGATGGCGTGGCCCCGCCCGCTGGCCACCACCGTCTCCACGAGGCCCGCCGGCACCTGGGCCGACCAGGCCCCCGCCGCGTCGGTCTGGGCCAGGGTCACCGGCCGCCCCTCGCCGTCGAGCAGGGTCAGTCGCGCGCCGGCCAGGGGCGCCCCGCCGGCCTCCACCACCCCGCCCACCGACTCGGTGTCCACGCCCCGGGCCCGATACCAGGCGTCCGTCAAGGTAGACAGACTCGGCCCCACCCCAAAGTAGCGCCGAAAGCTGACCGTGTCGCCGGGGCCCAGGGTGGCGCTCGGCTGAAAGCCCGCCATCACCGGCCCCACCGCCGACAGCACATTGGCCGCCGCCGAGGGCGGAAAGGTCTCTTCGCTCAAGAGCGCGAAGGCGACCTCGTTCTTCCAGCCCACCGCCCCAAACCAGCCGCCGTCCGCCTCGCCCTCGTCGTAAAGGCCGCGCCCCGGGTCCCAGTTGTCGGCCCCGTCCTGGGCGAAGAAGCCGATGTCGCCGAGCAGCAGGGTGGAGGTGTCGCCCATCCAGGTGAGCGTGGTCTCCACCTCCAGCAGCGCCGAGCCCGGCGGCAGCGTGTAGCGCGTGGTGGCGACCAGCTCGATGTCGGCGACGAAGTCGGGCTTCTCCAAGGCGCCGGTGAGCAGGCTCATCGGCTCGCCATGGCTGGTGACCTCCACCACCGCGGCCTCGCCCACGCCGCCGGGGTGAACCACGGTGATGGCGTCGGCGGCGAGGATGCGGCCCAGGCCCGCCATCACGGTGAACTCGTCGACGATGTCGCGCCCGGGCTGGCCGGCGGGGCGCACGATGTCGGCGTCGATCAGGCCGCCGCCCTGGCGAATGTAGTAGGCCCCCTCGCGCAGCCCCTGCAGGACAAACTGTGCACGATCATTGTAGATCTTGACATCCCCCACCTGCCCCTCGGCGGCGAGGCCGCCAAAGAGGGCCGCCTCGTCGGTGATGACGCCGGCGCGGGCCTCATCGGGACCAAGGGGAGAGACCAGGTCCACCGCATCCCCGCCTGGAATCGGCTGGGAGCTCGGGTAGTCGGCGGTGCGCGGCGAGGGGGAGCAGGCGAGGAGGAGGGGCAGCCACATGCCCCCAGTCTACACTACCAGCCGCCCTGGATGCGGCTCATGAAGGTGTAGGGGTAGCCCACCTCAAAGGCGCTGGCCTCGTCCAAGACCTTGCGCTGGGCCTCGCTGAGCACGAGCTCGGCGGCGCCAAGGTTCTCATCGACCTGGGCCAGGGTGCGGGCGCCAAAGATGACGCTGCTCACCGCCGGGCGGGTCAGCACCCAGGCCAGGGCCACCGCCGCCTGCGAGGCGCCCACCTCGGCCGACACCGCGTCGAGGGCGTCGAGGATCCGCCAGGCGCGCGGGTTGTCGAAGCCCTTGAGCCGGCTCTCCCACTGGGCGAGGCGGCTGCCCTCGGCCGGCGGCTGGCCCTTGCGGTACTTGCCCGAGAGGAAGCCGCCCGCCAGCGGCGACCAGGGGATCACGCCGAGCCCCCACTGGCTCGCCAGGGGCAGGTGCTCCCGGTCGAGGGCCCGCTCGATCAGGCTGTACTCCATTTGCAGCGACACAAAGCGCGCCAGACGCCGGTCGCGGCTGGTCCACAGGCTGTCGACGAGGCGGTAGGCCGCGTAATTGCTGGCGCCGATGTAGAGGATCTTGCCCTGGCGCTGCAGATCGTCGAGGGCCCGGAGGGTCTCTTCTTCGGGGGTGTCCAGATCCTGCATGTGGATCTGATACAGATCGATGCGGTCGGTCTGCAGGCGCCGCAGGCTGGCCTCACAGGCCGCCATGATGCGCCGGCGCGAGGCCCCGGTGCCGAGGGGGCCTGGCCCCATCCGAAAGCGGAACTTGGTGGCCAGCACCACCTCATCGCGGCGCCCCGTGCGGGCGAACCAGGCGCCGATCACCCGCTCAGACAGGCCGTCCTGGCCGTAGACATCGGCGGTGTCGACGAAGTTGATGCCCGCCGCCAGGGCGCGCTCGAGGATGGCGTGGGCCGTGTCTTCCGAGCAGCTCACCTGATGCATGAACGAGCGCTCATCGGCTTCGCCGAAGGTCATCGCCCCCAGACACAGCTCGGAGACCTGCAACCCGCTCTGACCCAGCCTTCTGTACCGCATCGTGCACCTCGCCGGCCGCGCATAACGCCAGGAGCCGCTGAAGCGTACAAAGCCAGGGCGCCTCGCAAGAAGGGGGCGTGGCAGGCCAGTCCATCACGCCAACCAAAGCCCCAACGGAGCCGCAGCCAGCGGATGTCTTGGGTACACCCCAGACCCCGAGGCGCCCTGACGCGGCCCTCCTATACGGACTGTCATGAAATGTCAAACCATGTCAATCCGCCCGGCGGGCTGTCACAGCTACCAGCCCGTGACCCGCAGCTCCCCGTAGAGCCCCTCATCGCCATTCTCAAGGAGGGTCGGCGCGAGGGCGCCGCTCCAGCGCCCCGGCAGGTCGATCCCGGCCTGGCGCTTCTTGGGGGTGGGCGCCTTGGGCGGCGGACGCTGGGCCTCCACCACCGCGCCGCCGATCAAGCCCACCGTGCTGCCGACCACCGCCCCCATCGCCACCGCGTCGCCCTTCGGCGAGGCCAGGGCGACCCCAAGGGCGCCGATCGTGGCGCCGCCGACCCCCACAAGCTGAGGCAGGGCCGTGCGGCGCGGGTCGAGGCCCAC
>JBEIQK010000602.1:0-4149 GCA_040376505.1 Alphaproteobacteria bacterium
CCAAGGCCGAGCCCAAGGCCAAGTCCGAGACCAAGTCCGAGACCAAGGCCGAGCGCGCCCCGCCGCGCAAGCCCGCCGAGCCCCCGGGCACCGTCACGATCGTCGGCGAGTCCGACGGCGTGCGCCTGCGCAAGGGCAAGCGCGTCCAGAGCCCCGGCGCCAACGTGCCTCCCGGGGCCTACGAGGTGGTCGCCCCCTGGGAGGCCGACGGCAGCCTGCGCGCCGTGGGCACGGTCACCGTCGAGAGCGGCGGCAGCCACACCATCAAGTGCCGCAAGGCCAGCCTGATCTGCAAGTCGATCTGATCGAGGTCCCCCATGCGCCGCGCCTGGCTCCTGCTGTTCACCTCTGCCTGCGCCTGGATCGACGACAAGGAGCTGGCAGACCGCATCGACAGCGATGGCGACGGCGAGCCGGCGCTGGCCTATGGCGGCGAGGACTGCGACGACAGCAACGTCAACGTGCGCCCCGGCGCCGACGAGCTGTGCAACGAGCGCGACGACAACTGCGACGGCGCCATCGACGAGGGGGCCGGCACCCAGTGGTTCCCCGACGCGGACTTCGACGGCTACGGCGCCGAGGGCGAGGGCGTGACCGCCTGCTCCCAGCCCGAGGGCATGGTGCCGGTCGCCGGCGACTGCGATGACGCCGACCGCGCCAGCAACCCCGGCGGCGAGGAGCTGATCTGCGACGGCCTCGACCAGGACTGCGACGGCCTCGAAGACGACGCCGAGGGCTACCCCTGGTACGCCGACGACGCCGACATGGACGGCTACGGCGACCCCAACACCGTGGTGATGGCCTGCGAGGCCCCCGAGAACTACGTCGACAACGACGACGACTGCGATCCAACCACCGACGGCGGATTGCCCAACGTCTACTACCGCGACGCCGATGGCGACGGCTTTGGCGGCACCGAGACCACCTCAGCCTGCGAGCAGCCCGAGGGCTACGCCGAAGCCAACACCGACTGCGACGACGACGCGCCAGACGCCTACCCCGGGGCCTTTGAGATCTGCGGCGACGACATCGACCAGGACTGTGACAGCGAAGATCGGGGCTGTCGCTACGAAGACGACCCGGCCATCGATGACGCCCTCGCCGTCTACAAGCCCAGCGCCGGCACCAATTCCTATGCCGGCTCCTTCTCGGCCTTTGGCGAGCTCGATGGTGCAGCCGGCCTCGACGTGGTGATCAGCGCGCCCTCGGCCACGTCGGGCGCCTATGCCGACGCCGGCACCGTCTGGGTCTCCTTCGGCGCCCCCACCGCAGCCAACACCACCCTCGACGGGGCCGGCGATCTGCAGATCTTCGGGGCCAGCGCCACCCATCAGCTCGGTTCGGCCATCGCCGTCTACGACATGGACGGCGACGGCGCCAACGACCTCATCCTGGGCGGCAACAAGCACGGCTCCAACAACAACGGGCGGGTCGACCTCTTCCTCGGCCCGCTGTCCACCGGCACCCTCGACCTCAACGTCGTCTCCGCCGACGCCACCCTCTACGGCGCCACCAACTCCTACAGCGGCACCGCCCTCGCCGCCCTCGCCAACGCCGATGGCGACGCCATCTTGATCGTCGGCGGGCCGGCGCTCACCTCCCCATCGGTCGTCACCGAGCTTTGGCTGCTCCGGGGCCTCGACGGCGATGAATTCGCTGAAGAGGCCACCATCACCGGCCTCGCCAATGACCTGCTCGGCCGATCGGTGGTCGACCTCGGCGATGTCGACGGCGACGGCTTCTCCGAGGTGGGCTTTGGCGCCCACAAGCACGTCGACACCGGCTCCACCGGCGAAGGGACGGTCGGGGCCGTCTGGGTGCTCTCCGCCATCGAGCTGCCCGATGGCAGCGACACCGACCTGACCGACTACGACACCAACAAGGTGACCGGCCTCACCGCTTCCACCAACTTCGGCTTCGGCGTCAACCCCGCCGGCGACCTCAACGGCGACGGCCTCGCCGATGTGGCGGTGGCCGAGCCCGGCTACGTCCCCGACGACCACACCGACAAGCTCGGCCGGGTCTGGCTCTTCGAAGGGCCTTGGCACGCGGGCACCGCCAGCACCCATAGCGTCGCCACCTTCATCGGCTCCACCGCCAACGGCAACTTCGGCTACGACCTCGCCTCCATCGGCGACGTCGACCGCGATGGCAAGGGCGACCTCGCCATCGGCGAGCCGGTGGCCAACGGAAACAAGGGCGCGGTCCATCTGCTCTATGGCCGCTTCGCGGGAACCTTCGACCTCTCGATCGAAGACGTGCCCTCGGTCTATGGCGAGACCGCGGGCGACAACATCGGCAACAGCGTCTCCACCGGCGCCGACATCACCGGCGACGGCATCGACGACATGCTGCTCGGGGCCACCGGCGTCGACAGCCGCGGCGCCGCCTACCTCTTCCCCATCGAGCCCGAGTAGGGCCGGAGAGAGAGGCTGCTCCAGAGGCCTTGCACCTGCGCGATCTTCTTGATAATGACTTTCAGTATCAAGGGAACCCGATGCGCACGCTCCTCCTCGCGCTCCTCCTCGCCTGCGGCGGCAGCGCCAAGCCCGACCCCGCCGCAGGGGGTTTGGGCGAGTCCGACGCCGATGCCGATGCCGATGCCGACGCCGACCTCGGCGGCTACGCCTTCAGCGGCCGCACCGGCGAGAGCTCGGTCGCCTACGAGGGGCAGGTCTTCCGCCACCTGCTGATCGTCGACCTCAAGGCGCACCTCGGCGGGCTGACCGACCGCCTGAACGACGGCTACTTTCCGGAGTCCGGCGAGGTGATGGCCGAGTTGGACTTCTATTTCCGCTTTGACGGCGAGACTTCGGGGAGCGTGCAGCCTGCCTTTACGGCGAGCCTTCCCCTTCGGCAGGCCAGCTACGACGCGGTCTCGTCCGGCAAAGACCTCGTCGGAAAGATCGCTGGCAACGATGCCACCGGGCAGCACAAAGACTGGTCAACCGAATTTGTCGGCTGGTCTCACCCCGATGTGACGACCCCCGAGAGCCTCGTCCAGCTCTGGTTCGCGGAGATCGACGACGCGGCGGTGGCCTGGAGCAATGGGGAGATTCCCCTGGATCCCACGGGGGCGCCGGTCCCCGACGTCGCGGTGAGCGCCGATGGGCTTGATCGGCGGGAGCTGCTCGCCAAATTCCTCACGGTATCAGTCGCCTGGTCGCAGGGCGCCGACGACTACCTCGACGATGACCTCGAAGGGGCCGGCCTCCTGGCTGACCACAGCGCCTTGGTTGAGGGCAAGCCCTACACCGAGCTGGAGCATGCCTGGGACGAGGGCTTTGGCTACTTCGGCGCCAGCCGCGACTACTGCAGCGGCGACGACGCGGTGATCGCCAGCCCCGGCTGGTCGGACAGCTACCCGGCCGATGGGCAGCTCGATCTGCTCACCGAGGTCTGTTGGGGCCATAGCACCAACGCCGCGAAGCGAGACCTTGGCGCGACGGTGGCCACCGACTTTACCGGTGAGGCCTGGAGCGCCTTCCTCGCCGGTCGAACCCTGCTCGCCACGACCAGCAGCGCGCTCACCGCGGCCCAACAGGATGAGCTGGCGACCCACCGCGATCAGGCCCTCGCCGCCTGGGAGGCCGCCATCGCCGCCACGGTGGTTCACTACCTCAATGAGGTGGTGCGGATGACCAGCACATTCGGAACCTCCGACTATGTCTTCGCAGACCACGCCAAGGCGTGGAGTGAGCTCAAGGGCTTTGCGCTGGGCCTCCAGTTCAACCCCCACAGCCCCCTGTCCGACGACGACTTCGCCGCCCTGCACGCCGCCATCGGTCAGGCCCCCCTGCTGCCCGGCGCCACTCCGCAGGAGCTCGACGACCATGTCGCCGCTCTGCTCGCCGCCCGCGCGATCCTGGGAGAAGCCTACGGCTTCGACGCCGAGAACCTCGGAGGCGCCGATGGCCTGGGCGGCTGGTGATCCAGGCTGGCGCCTGCTGGGCGCCCTCGCCCTCGCAGCCCTGGTGAAGGCGGCCTGCGGCGGGGTTCCAACCACCAAGGAGGACGCCGTGGCCAGCGGGATCGCCAGCGTGCTGGCCGACTTTGGGCCCGAGGTGGCCCTCCCCGCCCTGGCCCGCGCCCGTGCGGCCGCCGAAGGCCTGCAGACCGCCACCGCCGACCTCGCCGCCGCCACCGCCG
>JBEIQK010000234.1:0-8512 GCA_040376505.1 Alphaproteobacteria bacterium
GTTGGCCGGCCCCATAAAGACCGGGGCGTGCAGGTAGCGCAGGCCCTGGGCGCGCAGGTCGGCGTAGCGGGCGGCCACCCGGTCGGGGCGGTTGGTGGAGTGGTCGAGGATCAGCGCGTCGGCGGCGAACCCCGGCCGCGCCGCGTCGAGGACGCTGTCCACGGCGCTGTCCTCGGCCAGCACGATGTGAACGCGATCCACCCCCGACACCGCCTCGGCCGGGCTGGCCGCGGCGACGGCGCCCTTGGCCACCAGCGGGCCGAGCTTGTCGGCGCTCCGGTTCCACACCACCACGGAATTGCCCTTGTTCAGCAGGTTCTCGACGAAGCCTGCCCCCAACAACCCTGCTCCCAGCACTGCGACCTTGGCCATGATCTCCTCCAGGCGCGCGGGGGTAGCCCCCTGGGGCGGACTTGACAAATGCGCAGGGGCGGGGCATAAGGCGCGCCTTCCGGCCCAGGCGGTCGGAGCGCGGGCCCCCCGGGGCCGCCAGGCGAGGGTCCACACCCCGCGGGGCGACCGGTCACCAGGGGGCAGATGGGTGACGGTCACCCCCACGCTCCCTCTGCAGGCACCGGAACGTGGAGCCCCGATGCCCGTTTTCCCCGAGCGCAAGACCGAGATCGTCACCAACTACCGCACCCACGAGACCGACACCGGCTCGTCGGAAGTGCAGGTGGCCCTCCTCACCGAGCGCATCAACCACCTCACCGGTCACTTCAAGAGCCACCCCAAGGACCACGCCTCCCGGCGCGGCCTCCTGCAGCTCGTCGGCCAGCGCCGCCGGCTGCTCAAGTACTTGAAGATCAACCAGCCCGAGCGCTACCAGGCGCTCATCGCCAGCCTCGGTCTCCGTCGCTGACGCCAGAGAGGGCGGTGGGAAACCACCGCCCTCTTTGTTTCTCCCCTTCCGCCCCACGCCGCATCCCGGCGCTGCCGATCGACGACGCAGAATTCCGCAGGTCTCCGAAGACGGGCTCACCGGGCCCCTCTTCGCAGGTCTACGGAGCGAGGCGCCGCGAGAACCCAGCCGCCTCGTCCACGACGGGGGCACACCCAACTGACAGAAGAACGCCCGGCGCGCCGCGGATGCGGACGGCAGCGCGCAGGCTCGGAGCCCTCCCATGGCCATTCACACCGTATCCATCGACGTCGGCGGACGCCCCCTCACCCTCGAGACCGGCAAGCTCGCCCGCCAAAGCAACGGCGCCGTCGTTGTGCGCCAAAACGACAGCGCGGTGCTCGTCACCGTCTGCGGCGACAACCGCGAGCAGCCCTTCGACTTCCTGCCCCTCACCGTCGAGTACAGCGACCGCACCGGCGCCATCGGCAAGATCCCCGGCGGCTTCTTGAAGCGCGAAGGCCGCGCCAATGAGCGCGAGACCCTGATCAGCCGCCTGATCGACCGCCCCCTGCGCCCGCAGTTCCCCAAGCACTGGCGCTGCGAGATCCAGGTGATGGCCACCGTGCTGTCCTACGATCCCTCCAGCGACACCGACATCCTCGCCATCATCGGCGCGGCGGCGGCCTGCCACATCTCCGACCTCCCCATGGTCCGCCCGGTGGCCGGCGTCCGCGTCGTCCGCAGCGAGGGCAAGTTCGTGCTCAACCCGAGCCGGGCCCAGACCGAGGCCTCCGACCTGCACCTCATCATCGGCGGCACCAAGGACGCCGTGTGTATGGTTGAGGGCGGCGCCAAGGAGATCGACGAGACCACCACCATCGACGCGATGGACCTCGCCCACGCCGAGATCAAGAAGATCATCGACGCCATCGAGCAGCTCCGCGCCCTCGCCGGCGTCGAGAAGCGCGCCGTGCCCCCCGTCGTGGTCGCCAACGCCGAGCTGGCCGCCAAGGTCGCCGACCTGGGCAAGGACAAGCTGGTCGAGGCCATGGCCATCGCCGGCAAGCACGAGCGCAGCGACGCCATCCGCGCCGTCCGCCAGGGCGTGATCGCCGCGCTGTCCGAGGGCCTGGAGGCCGCCGACGCCGCCAAGGTCGCCAAGGACGCCGCTGGCATCTGGGACAAGCTGGTCGCCAAGACCATGCGCGCCCAGGTCGTCAACGAAGGCCGCCGCATCGACAACCGCGCCACCGACGAGATCCGCGCCATCACCTGTGATGTCTCGGTCGCCCCGCGCGCTCACGGCTCGGCCGTCTTCACCCGCGGCGAGACCCAGGCCTTCGTCACCGCCTCCCTCGGCATCGAAGAAGACGCCCAGCGCATCGACTTCGCCGGCGCCACCGACCCCTTCCGTCGGTGGATGCTCCAGTACAACTTCCCCCCCTTCTCCACCGGCGAGGTCCGCCGCCTCGGCGGCCCCAAGCGCCGCGAGATCGGCCACGGCGCCCTGGCCCACCGGGCCCTCGAAGCCGTCCTGCCGCCGCACAAGGAGTTCCCCTACGTGCTGCGCTGCTGCTCCGACGTGCTCGAGAGCAACGGCTCCAGCTCGATGGCGACCGTCTGCGGCAGCACCCTGGCCCTGATGGACGCCGGCGTGCCGCTGAAGAAGCCGGTGGCCGGCATCGCGATGGGCCTCATCAAGGACGGCGGCACCTACGTCGTCCTCTCCGACATCCTCGGCGATGAAGACCACCTGGGCGACATGGACTTCAAGGTGACCGGCACGAAGGACGGCATCACCGCCTTCCAGATGGACACCAAGATCGACAGCGTCCCCCGCGAGGTCATGCTCCGCGCCATGATGCAGGCCCGCGAAGGCCGCCTGCACATCCTGGACGAGATGGGCAAGGCGATCGCCGCTCCCCGCAAGGAGCTGTCGCCCTTCGCCCCGCGCATCACCGCGATCATGATCAACCCCGAGAAGATCCGCGACATCATCGGCCCGGGGGGCAAGACCATCCGCTCGATCCAGGAGCGCACCGGCACCCGCGTGACGGTCGACGACACCGGCCGCGTCGAGGTCGCCAGCTCCGATCAGGAAGCGAGCGCCCGCGCCATCGGCCTCATCCGCGAGCTCACCCAGGAGGCCGAGATCGGCAAGCTCTACCTGGGCGTGGTCAAGCGGGCGGTGGACTTCGGCGCCTTCGTCGAGATCTTCCCCGGCACCGAGGGCCTGATTCACATCAGCCACCTCGCCCACGAGCGCGTCAACAAGACCACCGACGTCGTCCGTGAGGGCGATGAGGTGCTGGTGCGCGTCATCGACATCGACAAGTCGGGCAAGATCCGGCTCTCCCGCAAGGAAGCCATCGCCCCCACCGACCTGTCGGGCTGATGTCCAGGCCGGCGGTGCCGGTGGTGGTGCTGCCCCATGCCCAGGGGCTGGCCCTCCCCGCCTACCAGACCCCAGGCGCTGCCGGCCTCGACCTGCTCGCCGCCCTCACCGCCCCGGTGCTGCTCAAGCCCGGGGCGCGGGCCCTCATCCCCACCGGCCTGATGCTGGCGCTGCCCGCCGGCTTCGAGGCCCAGGTGCGCCCCCGCTCGGGCCTCGCCCACGAGCACGGCATCACCGTGCTCAACGCGCCCGGCACCATCGACGCCGACTACCGCGGCGAGATCAAGGTGCTGCTCATCCACCACGGTGAGCGGCCCCACGTCATCCAGCGCGGCGCCCGCGTGGCCCAACTGGTGATCGCCCCGGTGGTGCAGGCCGAGCTGGTGGTGGCCGAGCTGCTGCCGCCCTCCGAGCGTGGCGCCGGCGGCTTTGGGTCAACCGGCACATGATCGCCCTGCTGGGGATCCTCGCCTGCCTCGGCCGCAGCGCCGACAGCGCCGCCCGTCGCCAGGACACCGCCGGCCAGGCCCAGATCGAGGAGGCCCCCCGCGAAGAGCCCGTGCATCAGGGCCTCTTCGTCGAGGAGCCCCCCACCGAGGCCGCCCCGCCGATCGTCGAGTGGCCGGTGCTCTGGGACGCCGAGCGGGCCCGCCTGATGGCGCTGTACCTGGAGCGCCACCACGGCGGCCCCTTCACCGGCGACCCCGACATCGACACCCGCATGACGCCGAAGATGGTGGTGCTGCACTGGACCGGCTCCAACACGGCGCGCTCGGCCTGGAACACCTTTCGGGCGGTGCGCCAGAAGGGCCAGCGCGACCGCAGCGAGCCCAATGCCGTCAACCTCGTCTCGCACTTCGTGGTCGACCGCGACGGCACCATCTACCGCCTGCTGCCCGAGACCCGGATGGGCCGCCACACCATCGGCCACAACCACCACGCCATCGGCGTGGAGAACGTGGGAGACCGCCGACGCTGGCCGCTCACCCGGGCCCAGCTTGCGTCGAACATCGCGCTCGTTCGCTGGCTCTACGCCCGCTTTCCGCTCACCCATGTGATCGGCCACTACGAGTACCGGCACTTCGAGGGCACGCCGCTCTTTCGCGAGCTCATCCCCAGCTTTCGCACCGGGCGGGCCGACCCCGGCAAGCCCTTCATGGCCGCCGTGCGCGCCGGCCTCGCCGATCTGCCCCTCCAGGGGGCGCCACCGCCGCCGCCACGCCTCAAGCGGGCCCGCCGGGGCCTCTCCGGCAGCGGCCAGTAGGCGCCAGGCTACTCCACGCCCTCGATCAGGGGGGCGTTGCCCTTGCGGCCGCCCTCCTCGGGGGTGCGCGGCCCGAGGGGCTGGCTGAGGGCGTCGTGGACGCGGCTGAGCACGAGGCTGGTGTCGCCCATCGCCGAGCCCATGACCTCACCGGCCGGCCCGTAGACGACCACCAGCGGCAGCTTGCCCTCGTACATCGCCATCGTGGCCTGCAGGGCCTCCTGCAGGGCGGCGTCCTGGGCGGTGGGCACATGAAAGGGCACCGCCGGCAGCCCGCCCAAGGCAACCACCTTGGCCTCCACCGTGCTGCGCTTGTCGGCCACACCAACGGCGACGAGGCGGGCGTCGTCCTGGGCCCGCACCCGGGCGCCGAGCCCGCTCAACAGGCCGCCCACATCGGGGCTGTCTGGCGCGTAAAGGGCCAGCACCACCCGGCAGCCCTGGAGGCGGTTGACCTCGGCCACCACCTCGGCGGGGCCCACCGTGCGTGCGCTGGTGCCCCGCGAGGGCGCCGCGCAGGCCCCCTTCACCGAGCGGGTGATCACCGCCGGGCCGGTCTCCGGGATGACGATGTCGGTGGAGCCGCCCACCGCGAGGAGGCCGGCCAGCAGCAGCTCAGTCACAGAAGGGCCCATCCCACTCAAAGGTGTTGTTGAACTCGGAGCACTCGCTCAAGACACCCGAGCCGGCGCCATCATCGTCGGCCACCACCCGAAAGCTGCGGGCGCTCCGCGCCAGCTCGGCGTCGACGGCGAAGACGATGCCCTCGGTGGCGAAGCCCGAGGCGAGGCCGCCGCCCACCACCTCGGTGCCGGCCAGCTCGGCGCCGGCGTCGGTCAGGGCGTACAGGGCCAGGGAGAGCTCGCCGTCGAGGTCTTCATCGGCGAGGTTGGCGACGCGCACGGTGACGTAGACGGTGCCCTCGTCGCACTCATCGTCGCAGACCGCCAGCACGTCGCCCGAGACGTCGGAGCCGAGCGCGCCCAGGTCATCGGCGATGGCCGAGTGCCAGGTGTTGTGGGTGGTGAAGCCCGGCGTGGCGGTGGTCGGGATGGACAGATCATCGTTTACGTTGTTGATGTCGTAGGCGTGCTGGTTCCACAGGGGGCGGGCCGCCGCCCAGGAGCCGTCGGCGTCGCCGTAGACGGAGATGGCGCTGCCAAAGCTGTTGTGGGCCACAATGATCTCGGCCTCGCCGTCGGCGTCGACGTCGGCGACGGTGGGGTAGTCGAACATCGTGTTGGAGCCGTGGTCGTCGCTGTAGAACTTGAGGGCGCCGGTGGGCCCGTCGTAGACGGCCATCTCGATCTCGTCGATGTAGACCACCTCGATGATGCCGTCGCCCTCGAAGTCGAAGAAGCTGGCCCCCGTGGCCCCCGACTCGTCGGTGACGGTGGTGGTCCACAACACGCTGCCGTCTGCCTGAAGGACCACCAGCTTGTTTCCGCCGGCCGTGACGATCTCCACCGAGCCGTCGCCGTTGAGGTCGGCGATGCCGGCCGGCGAGAGGATGTTGGCGCCCTCGACGGTGGTGGGCCCCCACAGCACCGCCCCGTTGGTGTCGACGGCGCGAACGGTGTTGTAGCTGATGCCCACCCACTCGCCTTCGGGGTCACTGTCGAGGTTGGCCACCGAGATGATGGCGTCGTCCTGGCCGAGATCGCTCCACAGGGTGTTGCCGTCGACGTCGTACATGGCGTTGCCGACGATGACCTCGTCCTGGCCGTCGAGATCGATGTCGGTGACGGCCGGCACGCTGGACTCGGAGACCGTAAAGCCGCCGAGGGAGACAATCCCATAGGAGCCCCGGCCGTGGGCGCCCACGCCCCGGGTGCTGCCGTCTTCTCCGTTCAGGATGACACGCCCGACGATGACCTCGGGGTTGCCGTCGTGGTCCATGTCGCGCAGCACGGGTGCGGTGGCCCAGTCGAAGTCCAGGCCGACAAAGTGCTCAGACTCCCAGAGCTCCTCGCCGCTGGCGCTGTAGGCCGCCGCCGTGTAGTCGCCCGCCGCGAAGAGGGCGCTGGCGTACTCGCGCACCACGATGATCTCCGGCGCGCTGTCGCCCGAGACGTCGCCCACCGCCGGCGGCGAGCCATAGGCCAGCAGGGCCGCCGTGTCTTGCCAGACGAGGCCGCTGCCGTCGCCGCGCAGCACCGTGAGCTGGCCGGGCCCGCCGAAGAAGTTGGGCAGCAGGTTGATGATCAGCTCGGGCAGGCCATCGCGGTCGAGATCGGCCACGATGGGCTGGGAGAGGCAGCCCTGACCGGTGCCAAACTCCCACTCGGTCACCGGCGAGAAGCCGCCCGGCAGCGGGTCGGGGCAGGTGTCGCCCACGCCCACCTCTTCGGCCGGAAAGGAGGAGGGCTTGCAGGCGTCGGGGGCATCGACCACGCCGCCATCGCTGCCACCCTCACCGTCGTCGGACCCGTTGCCGCCTTCCTTCTCGACGGCGAGGTTGTAGTCGGTGCAGGCCACCAGCCCCCAAAGGGCGAGCAGCGGCATCAGGTGGCGGATCATGGGCGTCTCCGGCAGGATGCGCCACTCTACTCCCCCGCGCGGTCGCTCGCACGGCCCCAAGGTGCTTCCCTACGCGCCCTGGCGCGGGTATATCGCCCACCCCGTCCTCACCACGCGCGAGCCCGGCCCATGCCCATCCTGCTCCCCGATCTCACCGCCCTGCCCCTCTTTCGCCGCAGCTCCCCGGGCGATCTGGGGCCCTCCCTGCCGCTCTGGTCGGAGGTCACCCTCAACCCAGGCCAGCTCCTCTTCGCACAGGGCGAGCCCGCCCACTCCCTGGCCATCCTGCTCAGCGGCGAGCTCGCCGCCGAGGTGGGCACGGTGGAGGTCGGCCGCGTGGCCGCCGGCGAGCTGATCGGCGAGGCCGCCGCCTTCCTGCCCGGTGAGCTGCGCATCGCCACGGTGAAGGCGCGCAAGGCCTCGCGCCTCGCCCTGCTGCCCCGCCAGGCCCTGGGCGCCCTGCGCACCCAGCGCAGCCCCGTCTTTCTGGCGCTGATCGAGGCCGCCACCCTCACCCTGGCCCGCCGGGTGCGCGCCACCAACAGCCGCATCGCCGCCGTCGCCCAAGGAGAGGTCGCCGCGCCGGCCCGCACCGAGCCCTCGGCGCTGGCCCGGCTCTGGCGGGCCCTCAAGCCGGGCGGCCCCAGCGGCCCCTGCCCGCCGATCGAGCCCCTCCTGCGCCAGCAGCCCGGCCTGGGCGACGTTCCGGCCGAGGTCCTGGCCGAGATCGCCGCGGTCTTCACGCCGATGCCCATGCAAGAGGGCGCGGTGCTCTTCCTCGAAGGGGAGTCGGGCAGCAGCGCCGCCCTGGTGGCCGACGGCGAGGTCGACGTGCTGCGCAACGTGCGCGGCAACAAGGCCGAGCGGCTCACCACGCTCAAGCCGGGCGCCGCCTTTGGCATCAACGCCATCGTCGAGCGGGCCCCGCGCACCGCCTCCTGCGTGGCCACCTCGTCGGGCTGGCTCTACCAGCTGGAGGCCGAGGCCCTGGGCAAGCTGCGCGGCGAGGCGCGGGCCCACTGGCAGGAGAGCGTGCTGGCGGTGCTGGCGAGCCAGATCCGCAACGCCAACGCCGTGCTGCGGCGCACCACCGTCGGCGACGAGGTCGCGGCGCCCGCTGCCGCCAAGGCCGACGACTTCAGCGCCCTGCTCAAGGCCAGCGGGTACCTGGAGTCGCTGCCGGTGCACGAACACGACCTGGAGCGGGTGAGCGTGACCTACACAGAGGACGACCGCCGCAACTGGAAGGGTCAGCGCGAGCGGGCCTGACGGTTGTCAGATCCTGGTGAGTGTAGCAGGCTCCAAGCTCGATCTGCGCCTCGCCAAGGGCACCCTCGCCACGCTGGCCGGCCCCATCTCGGTGGGCCCCGCCCAGTACCAGCGCCGCGCCGAGGTGATCGACGAAGCCCCCGTCGACCGCACCGGGTCTGTCGACGCCGATCCATACGATCCCCCCCAGACGGACCCCGACTGAAACCGCCCACCCCAA
>JBEIQK010000989.1:0-2110 GCA_040376505.1 Alphaproteobacteria bacterium
CGCACCCGCCCCGGGTAGCTGCGCTGCACGCGGATCTGCACGGTGGTGGGCGAGGGGACGGCGCCAGCGGTGGTCCAACGAAGCATGGCGGGCGGCTAACCCGGCCTCCGGCCAGCAGCCGGGGGCGCTCCCTGTGTCAGAGCGGTGACAGCTCCCCCGGGCCCCCCCGCTGATGCGCCGAGTCAGCGTTACGATGCGACGTTGACCTGGGGTCTGCTGATGCCTGCTTTCGCCCGCCGCGCCCAACGCGCCGACGCCACCACCGACCCCGCTGCGCAGGCCTCGGGCGGGTCCACCGGGCTGCGGGGCAATCAGGATCGCCTCGACGACTGGCGGCGCCTGCTGTTGGGCGTGCCTTGGGCGAGCCAGGACCAGTGGAAGAGCAAGCTCGATGGCGACCTCACCTGGGCACCCTGGGCGCTGCCCGACCTTAGCAAGGGTGAGACCCCCGCCCTGCCTCAGGTCACCGGGGGCAAGGCCAGCCTCGCCGTCAACGGCGAAGGGGCCTCCACCCGCAGCGCCAGCGCCGACGGCCTCTCGGTCGAAGAAGCCCGCAGCGGCAAGACCGCGCTCAACGGCGGCGGCGCCGTCACCAACGGCCAGCTCAGCGGCAAGGGCACCGCCGACCTCTCTTCCAAGCGCACCAGCACCTACGCCGGCACCGTCGGCGCCGAGGGGGTGAAGGGCAAGGAGACCGATCTGGCCGCGCTCAAGGGCTCGCTGGAGCGGAGCGGCGGCCAGACCCGCTACGACGTCGACGGCGCCTGGTCCCGCGAGGGCAGCCGCTCCGGCGAGACGACCCGGGCCGACGGGAGAGACACCGTCAACACCGGCTTTGCCGCCGACGTAAAGACGGCGCTCTCCAACCAGGATGGCGTGCGCACGGGCCAACTCGAGGCCGGCCTCCGCCGCAGCCACGACGCCCAGCACCTCACCCAGACGGCCACCGGCCTCTCCGACGTCGCCACCGCCTCGCTGGCCAGCGGCCGGGCGGCCCTGGACGTGCGCGATGGCGAGGTGGCCGGCGCCGTGGAGGGCAAGGTCAACGCCTCGCGGGTGGCCTCGGGCACCGAGGCGATCGCCGATGGCAGTCGCACGCACGCCTCGACGCTGACCGCCGACGCCAAGGGCGCCCTGCGTCGCGCCAACGGCGTCACCGCGGGCAACGTGGAGGGCAAGGCCAGCGGCGACTGGAGCGGCCGCACCGAGCAGAAGAGCGCCACGGGCTCGCACATCGGCGAGCACGCCCTGCAAGCACAGGTAGGCGGCGCGGCCTCGGGCACCCCGGGCGCCATCAACGGCGGCCTCACCGCGGCCCTGGGGGGCAGCTTCCGGTCGGCCGACAAGGTGCTCACCGACAGCGGCAGCGTCGAGTCGGGCCTCACCCATGGCGGCAAGGCCAGCGGTGCCCTCAACCGGGCCGACGGCGCCCTCTCGGGCCAGGCCCAGGGCACCTACAGCCTCAAGGGCGATCGCACCGTTCAGTCTTCGGCCGACGGCGTCGACCACACCCTGGCCCAAACCTACGGCGGCGACGCCACGGGCGGCCTCGCCTGGGCCGACGGCCAGCTCCGCTACAACGGCAAGGGCGGCCTCTCGGGCTCCGACAGCCGCACCACCGTCTCGCGCACCGCCGACGGTGAAGATCGGCTGCGGCTCGGCCACAGCGGCGGCCTCTCCGGCTCGCTGGCGGAGACGGGCACCGGGCTCACCGGCACGCTGGACACCGCCTACGCCTTCGACCGCGAGCGCGCCCGCACCAGCGCCGCAGGCACCGAGACCGAGAAGACCCATGCCGGGCTCAACACCGCCCGGGTCTTGGGCGGCGACCAGGCCGGCGTGCGGATGAAGGGCGAGGCCAGCCACAGCCTGCGCAGCGAGCAGCGCAGCGCGATCGAGGGGGGCACGGCTGCGCGCAGCGCGAGCCACGGCTTCACGGCGGCCGGTGAGCTGCTCTCCCTCGACAGCGGCGCGCGCACCGGTGGTGTAAACGCAGGTTACACGGGCTCTTTGGAGGAGGCGGTCTCTACGAGGTCGGCCGACGGGCAGCACAGTGTTGAGGTGAAAAACAGCGTTACAGGCGGTGTTACGGCCGGCGCCACCCGCACCG
>JBEIQK010000196.1:0-9333 GCA_040376505.1 Alphaproteobacteria bacterium
GCCAAAGTCGAGGAGCTTGATCTCGCCCTGGCGGGTGACGCGCACATTGCTGGGCTTGATGTCGCGGTGGACGAGGTTGAGCGCCTTGTTGGAGTCGTGGGCCTTGGTGGTCCAGGCGGCGTTGAGCGCGCCGGCCACCTCTTCGATGATCTCGATGGCGGCGGCGGCGGGGGGCAGGCTGTGCTTGATGGCGATGGAGAGATCGACGCCGTCGATGAACTCCATCACCACGCCCCAGCCGTCAGGCAGCGGGACGAGGCTGTTGACCCCCACCACGGCCCGGTGGCGGATGAGGCCGAGTACCCGCGCCTCGTCGCGCATGCGGCGGGCGATCTCCGCGGCGGCGTCGCCCTGGTAGTGCATGACCTTGAGGGCGACCTCTTTGCTGAAGCCCCCGGCGTCGGTCATCTCGGCCCGGTAGACGGTGCCGAAGCCGCCGCGGCCGAGGGTCTCCAGGATTCGGAATCTACGCTGAGTCACCGTGCTTCCGTCGTCCCTGGACCAGGGCGCGCGCAGGCCAAAGGGCCGCCGCCCGCCGCTGGGATCGGCATGGGGATGCTACTCCGATGGTCGCCTGCCAACAAGGTACCCCAAGCTGCGACAGTTCGTTGCGCCACTCAGCTTCGGGCCTGAAATCCGAGCTCTTGGAGGTAGGTCTTCTCCAGGGTGGAGGTGCTGCGCGCCACCTGACTGCGGAGCAGGAGCAGGAGCCCGGTGAACATCGCCCACAGCCGCACCGCGGCATTGGGGGGAGTGGCCGGCGCGAAGCCCAGCGCCACGCCCTGGGCCCGCACCCGGCGGCGGACATGGTCTTGAAAGGCGTCGAGGTGCTTGAGCACGGGGTGATCGGCGTAGCGACGGGCGAAGGGGCGCACCGCAAAGGGGATGAAGAGGAGCTGCAGCTCCAGCAGGCCGTAGAAGGGGGTGGCCATCCAGGGGCGCTCGGCCAGGATGTGGCGGGTCTCCTTCTCGCCCCAGGCGACGTGCTCCTCTTCTTCCTGGCAGACCACCCGCAGGCGCTTCTTGATGGCCGGCACGCGGGGGTCGCTGTCGGGCAGGGTCTGCAGCAGCACGTCGCGGAAGATGTCGAGCACCATGCCCTCGCCCAGCGCGTGCTCCATCAGCACCTTGCAGGGGTAGTAGTTGTTGTGGGTCGACAGCAGGCGAACCACCCAGTGGCCGGGGAGGGGCTCCATCTCCAGGGTGCGGAAGATGTCGGCGAAGAGCTCCAGGTGGTTGAGTTCCTGGCGGGCCTGGCGCAGGTAGAAGCGCGCCGCCTCCAAGTTGCGGGCCGCGTAGAGCGACTTGCCGCAGTACACGCCGGTGGCCTCGCCGAAGAGGGCCTGGGAGAGCATGAAGCGCACCACCTCGCGATCGGCCTGCGCGCTCAGGTCGAAGGTGGCGCCCCCAAAGTCGAAGGGGGTCTCGCCGGTGCGGCTGATGGTGGGGGGCGCGGACTCAGGCGGGGTCGGGGGCGTAGACATGGTCGGGGTGTAGCCCAGGGCGGCGGGTGCGTCACCGGAGCGGTGAAAGGGCCTTCCCCCAGTCGCGTACAGGAGGTATTCAGGAGTCGCCATGCGCGTTCGCCACCCCCTCCTTCTCCTGGTCGCCTTCCTGATCTCAGGCGGCTTTTATGTGGGGCCGCCGGTGATCCTGGCCCTGGTCAACGCCGCAAACAACCTCTCGCTCAGCGATGAGGCCGATGAGGCCTACGTTGAAGGCGAGGGCGATGATGAGGACTACGTCGACGCCGTCTTCGCCGACGAGCCCGCCGCCGCCCCGGAGCCCCCCGCCGCCGAACCGCCGCCGCCGCCCTCTGCCGCGCCGCCTCCTCCTCCGCCGCCTGCCAACATGGACGCCGTGGTCGACCCGCTCGCCGAGGCGCCGGTCGAAGCCCCCGTCGAGCCGCCGCCCCCGGTGGTCGAGGCCCCGCCGATCACGCCGCCACCCGAGAACGACTTCCTCGACCCCGATGCCGACGCCGAAGAAGAAGAAGGGCCCCTGGCCGACGCCGCCGAGACGGCGCCCAAGGGCCCGCTCGGCCTGCGGCGCAGCAAGGGCACCAAGCTGGGCGACAAGCCCAGCAAGGGCGGCGGAAAGAAGGGCAAGGGCAAGAAGTGCCTGCCGGCTGACCCGCGCATCGTGCAACTCGGCATGTACGAGTACCGCATCGATGGCGCCCTGATCGAGTACTACGCCGACCACCTCGGTGAGGCGATGAAGCTGGCCTGGGCCGACTGGCACAAGGACGAGCGCGGCGACGTGGACGGCTTTTCGGTGCGCCACATGCGCTGCGGCAGCCCGCTGCACCAGGCCGGCCTGCGCAACAACGACGTCATCCACCAGATCAACGGCAAGGACATCCGCAGCATCCCGGCGGCGCTGGGGGCCTTCCGCAAGCTCCAGAAGAAGGACGTGCTCAAGGTCGAGCTCACCCGCAAGGGCGAGCGGGTGCGCATCCGCTACGAGATCGACGATGGCGAGCCCGAGCGCCGGGTCTTTCGGCGGGGCAAGAACAAAGAAGGGGCCGAAGCGGCCCCCCCTGCCCAGCCCTGAGGGGGCCTACTCGGCCGAGCCGGTGAGCAGGTAGCGCACCGCGGCGGCGGCCAGCTCGGGATCGCTGTTGAGCGAGGCGTGGGTGGGCTTGTGGGTGTTCTCCACCCAGGCGCCGGGCACCGCGGCCATCAGGGCGGCGGTGGGGGCGGTGGCCTCGCGGGGCTGGCGGGGGTCGACGTCAGACCACACAAAGCCCACCCGCGGCGGCAGCTCACCGATCGGCAAGGCGGCGAGCGACCAGTCGTCGATGTTCTCGACGTTCTCCTCGCCGAAGATGCGGCTGATGCCGGTGATCTCGTCCTCCCACAGGGCCCCGTCGGCGTAGTAGGCCGAGAGCAGATCGGGGGGGCTGTCCACCAGCATCGCGGCCGGCACCGGCACCTCGGGGTGCGCGAGGAGCTCGGCGACGCCGCGCCCGCCATCGCCCAAGCCGATGATCGAGATCCGGTTGGCGTCGATGGCGCCGGCGCCGGAGAGGTCGATGCCCTGCTCGCCGCGGAAGTTGGGCTCGAAGATGGCCTTCACCATCCAGTAGGCGAAGGTGCGGCCGTTGCGGTTGAAGCCCTCCAACGCCGCAGGGCCGTCTTGGTAGCCCTGCTCGTTGTGCCAGAGATCGCCCCAGCAGTTGGCCGGGTAGAGCTGCACGAAGTCGGCATCGGTGAGGGCGGCGGCCAGGGTGCCGAGGTTGTCTTCGCTGGGATCGACGTCGACGCCGGGCATGCCGAGGGTCTCGGCCACCTTGCCCACGCTCCACTCCTGGGAGAGGCGCGAGGTGCCCTGGTAGTGCCGGCCGTTGAGGTAGCCGCTGACATCGGGCTCCACGACATAGTCGAAGGCGCCAGAGTGCAGCACGATCGCGATCGGCGAGGCGGCGTCGGTGTTGGCCCGGTAGACCGCGAAGACCCGCGCCGGCTGCCCATCGGGGCAGGTGAGATCGGTGTCGAAGGCGCTGACCACGGCGTCATCGACGTTGAGGTAGGCGTTCTCGAAGGGGACCTCGGAGAAGTCCAGCGCGGTGAGGTCGCCCGGCGGCTTGATGCAGCCGGTGGCGGCGAGGAGTAGGGCGAGAGAGCGCATCACAGCAGACTCCACAGCGAGGGCGCACCCGAAACGTGCGCGGACCAGCGGCGAGGGCAGGGCCCAACAGTGCGGCAGTATAGCCAGATCCGGGCCCTCGCCAGCCCTCTGCGCGCCGCTTTGTGGCGTTGCGCGCCGGGGGGCCCCCGTGGTTAAGCTGGCGCCGCCGCAGGGTCTGGGACCCGAGCGGAGGAGCCGGGCATGCGTTGGGGACTGGTTGATCGCATTGACGAGCTGGTGGCAGGGGAGCGGGCCCGCGGCGCGCGCACCTACCCCGGCACGCTGCCGCTCTTTCAGGATCACTTTCCGCGCTTTCCCGTGGTGCCCGGCGTGCTGCTGCTGGAGTCGATGGCCCAGCTCTCGGGCAAGCTGATCGGCTACACGGTGCGCGGGCAGCGCGGCGACTGGCCTTTTCCCATCCTGTCGATGATGGACAAGGTCAAGTTTCGCAAGTTCGTGCCCCCCGACACCGAGGTGATCCTCGAGTCGCGCCTGCTCACCCTGCGCGACGAGATGGCCGCCGTCGAGGTCCGCGCCAAGGTGGGCAGCAAGGTGCACGCCCAGGCCGAGCAGATCTTCGTCTTCAACGCCATCCCCTTGCAGCAGGAGGGCGACCACGCCGCCGTCGAAGACATCGAGCGCGCCGAGCTCGCCCGCCTCTGGGCCGGCTACCCGGGGGACTTTTAGATGAGCCGCCGCGTCGTCGTCACCGGCATTGGCATGGTCACCCCGCTCGGGGTGGGCGTGGCCTCCACCTGGCAGGGCATCCTCGACAGCCGCAACGCGGTGGGGCCGATTCGGCGCTTTGACGCCCGGAATTTCCCCGTCACCTTCGCCGCCGAGGCCCCCGATCCCGGCCCAGCGGGCGATGTGCCGGCCGCGGTGGCCCACCTCGCCCAGGACCTCAAGGGGCGCCTCGGCCTCGCCGCCCTGCGCGAAGCGGTCCAGATGGCCGGCGGGATCGTCGGCGGGCCGCGGGTGGGGGTCTGCGTGGGCAGCGAGGCAGCCCGGCCCCTGCTGGCCGACACGGCGGCCCAACTGCGCGAAGGGGTGCCGCCCACCGCGCTGGCCCTGGAGCGCCTCGCCCCCAATGCCCCCACCCGTCTGCTCGCAGCGCTGGTGGGCGCCGAGGGGCCCTGCACCACGATCTCCACGGCCTGCACGAGCTCCTCGCAGGCCGTGGGCGAGGCCCTGCTGCGCATCCGCCGCGGCGAGGCCGACGTGATGATCGCCGGCGGGGTCGACACCCTGGTCGATCCGATCATGGTCACGGGCTTTTCGCTCTTAGGCGCCCTCTCCACCCGCAACGACGCGCCCCAGCGCGCCAGCCGCCCCTTCGACCTCGATCGCGACGGCTTCGTGCTCGGTGAGGGCGCTGGCTTCCTCATCTTGGAGGAGCGCGCCTACGCTCTGGCGCGCGGAGCGGAGATCCTGGGCGAGGTCAGCGGCTTTGGTTGTTCGTGCAACGCCTACCGCATCACCGACAGCCCCCCCGATGGCCGCGGCGCCGCCCAGTCGATGGAGGCGGCCCTGCGAGACGCCCGCCTCAACCCCGAGGACATCGGCTACATCAACGCCCATGGCACCTCCACCCCGATGAACGACGCCAGCGAGACCCGCGGCATCCACCGGGCGATGGGCGCGGCTTCGCGGGGGGGTGGCGGTCTCATCGACCAAGAGCATGATGGGCCACCTCGTGGCCGCCTGTGGCGCCGTGGAGGCCATCCTCTGCCTGCTCGCGGTGCGCGACGGCGTGCTGCCGCCCACGATCAACCTCGACACCCCCGATCCCGAGTGTGATCTGCGCCATGTGCCGCTCTTCGCCGAGCGGGCGCCGATCCGCCACGCGATGACCAACGCCTTCGGCTTTGGCGGCTCCAACGGCACCCTCATCCTCTCCCGGGCCTGAGCCCAGCCCGCTGCAGGCCAACCTCGCCGCCCTCGACGCGGTGGCGCCGGCGCTGGCGCGTCGCCTGGGTTGGGGCGGCGGCGGCGACCACCTGCGCGGCGGGGCCCAGGGCGTCGAGCTGCGCATTGGCAGCCAGTGGCGCCCCCTGCGCCTCTCCGCCGCTGATCTGGAGGGCCTCCCCGCCGGAGACATGCTGATGATCGGCATCGGCGAGGGCTGCGCCGTGGAGGCTGCGCTGGCGCGCCCCGAGGGGGCGGTGATCGCCTGGGAGCGCGATCCCCTGCTGCTGATCGCGGCCCTGCGTCGCTTTGACTGGTCGGCGCCCCTGCGCGCCGGACGGCTGCGCCTCGGGCTGGGGGTGGATCTGCTCGATCTGCGCGCGGTCACCGCCCAGCGCTGGGTCCACCCGGCCCTGCGCTCCACCCTCTCCCAGCACCTTGCCCTGCTCGACGGGCCCGCCGACGCGCCCCGGGTGCTGCTGGCCGAGGGAGATCTCTTCGTCGAGGACCTCGCCAGCGCCCTGCGCGCCGCCGGCTACGCCGTGGTGCCCTGGGACATCCGCCGCTGCGCCCCCGAAGAGCTGAACGAGGCCGCCCGCCGCGTGGAGGCGCGCTTTGTGCTGGCGGTCAACCACACCGAGGGCCTCTGCGAGGCCACGCGCCGCCTGGGCCTGCCCCTGCTGATCTGGGAGATCGACCCCTCCCTCTCCGATCCGAAGCCCCCCGTCGGAAAGGCCGATCACTGCTGGGTCTTCACCTACCGGCAGGCCCATGTGGCGCTCTACGCCGCCGCCCGCTTCCCGCAGGTCGCCTACCTGCCGCTGGCCGCCGATCCGCGCCGCCGCCGGCCGGTCGCCGCCGGGCCGCGCCAGGGGCTCGTCTTTGTCGGCAGCAGCATGGTCGAAAACGGCCGCAAGTGGCGCGCCGCCTTCCTCTCGGTGGTGCGCCAGCGCCTGCCCCAACTCGACCCCGCCCAGGCCCAGCGCAAGGTCGAGCAGCTCCTCGCCGAGCAGCGCCGGTCGCCGATGGCCTACACCCTGCCCGCCCGGGTCGACGAGGCCTTTCCTGGCCTGCGCCTCGGCGGCGGGGAGATCGATCCCGCCGCGCTCCTCGGGGAGGCCGCCGCGGCAGAGCGCCGGCTGCTGCTGGTGGGGCGCCTGGGCCCCTTGGGCGTGCAGGTTTGGGGCGACGAGGGCTGGCGCCTGCTCAGCGGCGCGGGCGTCGTACCCCGCGGCTTCGCGGCCCATGGCGAGGCCCTGTCGCGCCTCTACAGCGAGGCCCGGGTCAACGTCGACATCGGGCGGCTCTACCAGCTCGACATCGTCACCATGCGGGTCTTTGACGTGCTGGCCTGCGGTGGCTTCCTGCTGGCCGAGCGCTGCCCGGCGCTGGGGGAGCTCTTCACCGAGGGGGTGCACTTGGAGGCCTGGGGCAGCCCCGAAGAGCTCGTGGAGAAGGCCCAGTTCTACCTGCGCCACCCCGCGCAGGCCGCCGCCATGGGCCTCGCCGGGCGGGCCGCTGTGGAGGCGCGGCATGACATCCGCCAGCGCCTTGCCACGATGCTGCACACGGCGAAGGTTGCGGCCGAATAAATTCTTCCGCCCGCCAAAAAGTTGAGCTAAACGCGCGCCATCGTGCGCTGCCTGGGTTGAGCGACGTAGCGGCCTCCTTCAGAGGCAGCGCCCCGGGCAGGGGAGCGGCTCTCGGCGGCTGCCTGCCCGTCACGCCCCATCTTCGCACAGCCCACCGCGCGCGCGAAAGCCCCTTTCACGTTGGAGCCTCCAATGAAGAACTTCCTCCTGATCGCCGCCCTCAGCACCTTCGCCGTTGCCTGCAAGAAGAAGGTCGTCGCCGAGATCCCCGTCGAGGCCCCGCCGATGCCGGCCCCCCGCGTGGCCGAGCCGGTGCCCGAGCCGGTGCAGCAGATCACCAAGAACTTCGCCCGGGTGCAGTTCGAGTACGACTCGGCCAACCTCACCGACCAGGGCCGCAACGCGCTGGAGGCCAACGCCGCGATCCTGGCGGCCCACCCGAGCCTCAGCCTCGAAGTGCAGGGGCACTGCGACGAGCGCGGCACCACCGAGTACAACATGGCCCTGGGCCAGCGCCGGGCCGAGTCGGTTCGCAAGGTGCTCACCGCCAACGGCGTGGCCAGCTCGCGCATCGCCACCGTCTCCTACGGCGAAGAGCGGCCCCTGCAGGGCGGCGGCAGCGAGAGCGCCTGGGCCGAGAACCGCCGCGCCGAATTCAAGACCAAGTGGCCGGCCACCCGCGACGCCGCCGCCGAGAAGTCGCTGGTGAACGGCACCGTTAACTAGGGCTCCACCACCCGCAGCAGCCCGTTGAGCTGGGCCGGCCGGCTGCCGAGGGTGCCGCTGACCCGGATGGCCCACAGGCTCTCGGTGCGGCCGCGGCGCAGGGGGGCAGCCAGGCTTCGCTCCAGCGGGTGCAGGTGCGCGTCGAGCTCGAAGCGGGCGACCGGCTCGCTGCCGACGGCGCTCCAGGTGAGGGTGGCGAGGCCCTCGGGCGCGAGCCGCACCCCGCCGGCGTCGTCAGCAGCGAGGCCCAGCGGGATGGTGACGCCGGCGTCGCTGACCGAGCCCAGGGCTTCCGCGGGGCTGCCGTCGACGAAGAGGCAGGTGTCGCCATCGGCGGCGAAGAAGGTGTAGCGCGGCAAGGGGGCCGGTCGATCGCCCCCGTCGCGCAGCAGGGTGGCCTTGCCGCCCAGGCGCCCGCCCACGCCCCCCGCCTCCAGCCAGCCGTCGAAGGCGCCGCACAGGGGCCCGATCTCGACGTGGCGCTCGCCCGCTTCGGTGAGGCGGCTGGCCTCGGCGGCTGGCAGCGCGCTCGGCCACAGCGTCAAGGAGAGGCCCGACTCCGGCCCGCGGTGAACAAAGGCGTGGCGCCCCTCTTCGCGGGAGAAGCCGTCGGGGCCGATCATCAGCAGGCCGTGGGCCGGATCGCGCTGCACCCGCTCGGCGGGCTCGTGGCGGGCCAGGGTGATCGGCGCGCCTTCGCCCAGGCTGCGCACGAGGCGCAGGTGGCCGGCCCCCTTCCACAGGCCGGTGTTGCCGACGGTGGCGCGCAGGTAGAGCAGGCCGCCATCCTGGGTGAGGCCGAAGAGGCTGGTGGACTGCAGCCAGCCCGCCTCCTCGGCGGGAGCGCCGCCGCAGCCGAGGGCCAGGGCCCAAAGGAGCAGGGTCATCGGCAGCGCTCGGCGCGCCGCTCGTCCAAGAGCCGCCGGAGCGCAGGGTGATCGCCAGGCTCGAGGCGGGCGGGGAGGGGCTCGTTCGGGCAGGGCAGGGCGCCGGTGTCGCGGGCGTGGTTGACCAGATCACCGTAGATCTGCGCGCCAGCGGTCTCGCAGAGGGCCTGTCGCGCCGGGGCGACCGCCGCGCAGGCGCCTAGCTCGATGGGGCTGCTCAGGCCGTGCAGGTGGCGGTAGGCCGCGAAGAAGGGCCGCTCGTCGGACGGATCGAAGCCGGCGTGGGAGACGAGGTTGGGCAGCCGGCCATCGGCCTCGCCGAAGGTGATCGGCGGGGGCAGGGCTTCGCCCAACTGGCGGCCCCAGATGTGCATGCGGCAGTCATCGGCGAAAGGGCCGGCGCGGGCGCAGCGAGCGCGGTCGTTGGTGCGTTCGGCCACCTGAAACTGGCACTCGTACTGGGGCCGCTCGCCCCGGACCTCGGCGCAGGCCTTGTCGGCCGCCGCGGCGGCCCCCCCACGAGCCGCGCGCCCGGCGGTGGGGCCCAACCAGGCGGGGGGGCCGGCGTCGTCGCCCCCCCCCGCCCC
>JBEIQK010000710.1:0-3461 GCA_040376505.1 Alphaproteobacteria bacterium
AGAAGTTCAGGTGGTCACAATTCGTCCGGCGCCGCCTGAATGTGTCGGGGTGCGAATTCCGGCCGAATCGTGCCGCCGCGCGCCCCCGATCGGCGGGCGAAGGGGGTGTTGCGCGGGCTTAAAATGTCCGCTCGGTGCTACCAGGCCAGGGTGCCTGCGCCGGTGGCCAGACGCAGGCCGCGCAGGGCGTGGGCCGCGTCGCCCACCACGTCGAGGTAGAGCTGCTCGTCCTGGGTGCGCAGGGTCTCCATGTTCTGAAAGACCCCCGCCGCCTGCAAGGCCTGGGTGGTGAGCGCGATCTGCTGGGCGGCGCCGATCAGCATCTTCTGCTGCTCGTCGGTGGGGGTGAACAGTCCCAGGGCGGCCATCTTCTCCATGCTTTCGAGGAAGTGGCCGGCAAACTTGAGCCGCTGCACCAGCAGACGCACCTCGTGCTCCGGGGCCTGCTTCATCGCCTGATCGTAGAGGGTGAGCTCCTTGGGCAGGCGGTAGAACCAGAGCGGGATCTGCGCCAGCACCGCCTCTTTGGCCTTGGCGGTCGAGCGCCCGCGGGCGACCGCGTAGCTGGCGCCCTGCAGGATGTGGGCCCCGCCGCAGGTGTAGCTGAAGATGCCCTGGCCCTTCTTTTCGAAGTCGGCGCCGGCCGCTGCGGCCTGCTGCAGAAAGGCCGTCTCCTGCACCAGCACCGTCACCGTAAAGGTGGCGAGGTTGTCCAGATCCATCTCGGTGCCGTCGGTCGAGGTCCAGCGCAGCGGGCCTTCGGGGGCCCAGGTGGCCAGGGCCTGCAGGGCCCAGGGCACGTCGTTGGGCGAGTCGAAGGAGGCGTGGTTGCGGGCCGGATCGAGCCAGGAGCTGAGCAGCACGCCGCGGTACAGATCGGCGACGGTGTGGGGCCGACCGTTCACCGTGACCTTTCGGTCGGGCCGCACGCCGATCTCGGCGAAGTTCTTCAACATCAGGGCGCTGTGCGGCTCAATGCGCTTCTTGCCCTTCTGGGTGGGAAAGCGCACAAAGGCCCCGCCGCCAGCGGGCAGCTCTTCGGCGTAGGTGGCGAAGAGGTACTCCACGCCGGGCTCGCCGTTGGTCAGCTTGAAGTCGGGGCCCTGGGCCAGCAGACCATGGGCCACCGCCCAGGGGTTCTCTGGATCGCCGCCATAGCGGTTGACGATCTCGGCCAGCAGCGCATCCGCGGCGGCGTAGGCCGGGTCGGGGGGAATCGGTTTGGGCGTGCGCCCCTCGCGGGTGGGCAGCACCGGCTCCAATTGCGCCACCGAGGCGAGGTTCCAGCGCCCCTGCGCCGGTGCGGCCGCCGTCGGCGCCGGGGCCGGCGCGGTCGCCGTCGGCGCCGGGGGTGGAGGGGGCGTGGGCTCGCCACAGGCCGCCAGAAAGAGCAGGAGCAGCGCGCTCATTCCTCTTCTTCCGCTCCCTTCTTGCCCTTCTTCTTCTTGCCGCCCTCCTCCTCGGCGCCGCCGCCCTCTTTGGCCTTGGCCGCCGCCTCGTCGAGGAGCATCTGAGACACGTCGATGCGCTCGATCTGATCATCCGAACAGATGTAGACGATGCCCTGGCGCACCGCCATGCGCGGGTTCTTGATCGGCCGGGTGATGGCCTGGATCGTGAACTCCATCTTGGTGCCCTTCTTGAACTTGAACACCTTGCCGGCGTCGGTGAGCACCCACAGCTTGCCTGTCTCGTCGAGGGTGATGTCCATGTCCTCGAAGTCCTGACCGAGCAGGCCTTCGCCCATGATGGCGCCGTGGCGGAAGCCACCGACCTCGTATTGGATGATCTTGTCGCCGAAGGCGAACCAGAGCTGACCCTCCGGGCTGACCTCGACGGCATTGGGGGCGCCGTCCTTGATCTCGAAGCGGTCGACCTCTTCAGAGTCCAGCGTAAAGCCCACCGCCTCGTCGCCGATGATGGCGTACAGGCGCTTCTTGCTGGGCATCCAGGCCACATAGGCGGTGCCACCCAGGCCGGGCTCGGCGCTGTTCTCGGTGCGGACCACCCAGCTGATGCGCTGGCGGCCTTGATCATCGAAGACCTGCACCCGACCCTTGGCGTCGATGCCGGCCCAGCCGTCGACCTCCTTCTCGGGGATGAGGTCGATGTCGAGCGCGTTCATCCACTCGCCGGGCCCGTCGCCGGCCTTGGAGCCGCTGGCGTACCAGGTGCGGCCCTTGACGAACCAGGCGTTGGCCACATCCGGCCCCGGCCCGTAGACCTTGTCGGGCTTGCCCTTCTCGGAGAAGCGCTGCACCCGGTTGTTGCCGATGTCAGCGGCGTAGACGTTGCCTTCGCGGTCGATCTCCAGGTTGATCGGCTCGCCATAGGACTTGAGCGCGCCGACCTCCCAGCCGGTCTGGCCCCAGTAGGGGATGTTGGCGTTGCCGCCGCCCTGCAGCTCCTGGAGGGCCGCGAAGATCTCGGCCATCTGGCGCAGGGTGTCCTGCTCTTCGCCGGTGGCGCGCAGGCTGGCCAGCTCGATGGCCGGAATCGCGTTGGCGTCTCTCAGCTTGCGAAGGGCCGTCTGCGCGCGGGTGCTGGAGATGATCGCCTGGGCCCGGTACCCCTCGGGCACGCTGGCCTTGACCTTCTGACGCAGGTACGGCGGCCCGTCGATGACGGCCGACATCAGCATCGAGAAGGAGGCGGCGTCTTCGCCGTTGTTGGCCTTGATCTTCTCGTAGGCGGCGCCCAGCTCTTCATCGAACTTCTCGATGGTCTTGGCGGCCTCCTTGCTGGTCAGCCACTTGTCCACCGTCGCCGCCGTGTCGCGCTTGGGGAAGTTGACCGCCACCTCGGTGATGAAGAGCTCCTGGAAGACGATGCCCTCGTAGGTCTCGTCGATCACGAAGCGCACCTTGCGGCCCGTCACCGAGACCGGCACATCCACCCGCTGCATGCGATCTTCGAGGCGGAGGGGCTTGCCCACCTCCTTGCCGTCGATCAGCACCCGCACGACCTTGGGGCGGCTGTACTCCCGGTAGGACTTGCTGCCCTCGGTGAGGTTGCCCGGCCAGAAGGAGACCGAGGTGAGGGCGGTGGGCTTGCCGAGGTCCAGCTCCACCCACTCGCCCACGGCGTCGCTGGCCTTGGCCTCGCCCCAGGCGGTGCTGAAGAGCCCGTCCGTGGCGTGATCGGCGGGGTGCTTGCCGTTGGCGTCGGTGAGCGTGCTGGAGGCCGTTGCGGCGGCCAGGGCGGTTGAGGCGGCGAGGGAGAGGACCAGCATCCGTTGCGCTCCGAGACAGGGGTCAGGGGTTAGCCGCTTTGCCGGAGCTTCTCCACATGGCATCCGCCCCAGCACACGGTCGTTGGCGTCTCCTTGACAGCCTCTGCGCGTTGGCGCTGCTTTGGGGCGCCCCCGCTTGGGGGGCCCCGCCCGCGCCACCGCAGGTCGACCTCCACCTCGACACGCCAACTCAGCTTCTCCTCCGCAAGCTGCCCCTCGACAGCCCCAC
>JBEIQK010000642.1:0-3933 GCA_040376505.1 Alphaproteobacteria bacterium
CCGACGGTGGCGGTGCTGGTGGTGGCCTGCCCCTGCGCCCTGGCCCTGGCCCAGCCCCTGGCGGTGGCCGCCGGCTTGGGGGCCTCGGCGCGGCGCGGCCTGCTCTTTCGCTCGGGCGACGCGCTGCGCGCCCTGGCCCAGATCGACACGGTCGCCCTCGACAAGACCGGCACCGCGACGGGCGGCCGGCCGGTGGTGGTCCTGGCCGACGACGCCACGCTGCGCATCGCCGCAGGCATCGAGCGCAGCAGCATCCACCCCATCGCCCGGGCCATCGTCGAAGAAGCGAGCCGCCGCGGCCTGCCGATCCCGATGGGGCGCCTGCTCCAAGAGGTGCCGGGCGTCGGCATCACCGGCGAGGTGGATGGCACGGTCTACACGATCGCCCGTGGCGGCCCCGGCACTGTGGAGGTGCGGGGCGTGGGCACGATCACCCTGCGCGACACCCTGCGTCAAGACGCCGCCGCCACCATCGCCGACCTGCGGGCCGCCGGGGCCCGCGTGGTGCTGCTCACCGGTGATCACGGCGATGTGGCGCGACGGGTGGCCTGGTCGGCGGGCATCGACCATGTGGTGGCCGATCAGCGCCCCGACGACAAGGCCCGCTGGATCGCCGCCGCCCGGGCCGAGGGCCACCGGGTGCTCTTCGTCGGCGACGGCCTCAACGACGGCCCAGCCCTGCGCGCCGCCGATGTCGGCCTGGCGATGGGCAGCGGCGCGCCCTCGACGATGATGGCCGCCGACGCGGTGGTGGCGGGCGAGGGCCTGGGGCCGATCCTCTCGGGCCTGCGCGCCGCGCGGGCGGCCGAGCGGGCGATCCGCGGGAACCTGCGCCGCAGCGTGATCTACAACATCCTCGCGGTCTGCGCGGCCGCGGCGGGCCTCATCAACCCCCTCGTGGCCGCCGTGCTGATGCCCCTGTCCAGCGGGCTGGTCATCTGGGGCGCCCTGGGCGTCGAGCGCGCCCTCTCGGAGAAGCGATGAACGCGGTCTTCTTTCTGCTGCCCGTGGCGCTGGGCCTCGGCGCCCTCTTTGCAGGGCTCTTTCTGCGGGCGGTTCGCGCAGGCCAGTTCGAGGATCTCGACGATCCGCCAGAGCGGATGCTGCGAGATTGAGCGGCCGCCCGGGAGCGCCCGATGGCGATCGTCGGGCCTCCCCGCTACAGAGGGGCGACCATGGCCGTCTCCCGCGCATCCTCCCGGCTCCACTGGATTCCCCTGATCGGCGGTGTCCTGGGCGGCTGGTACGGCTTGTGGCGCTGGGGCGGCGCCCTGGCCCTCAACCAGCGGGTCGATGGCTACGCCTGGGCCGACTACCTCGGCAACGCCTGGGCCCTGCACAGCGGCCAGACCGGCAGCCTCGACGCCTTCCGGCTGCCCTTGCACGGCGCCCTGGTGGCGCTCGCCGGCGATCCGCTCGGCTCCTACGTCAACGGCGCGCTGCTGGTGAGCGGGCTGTGCGCTGGGCTGATGGTCTTCGCCGCGGCGATGGCGGCCCACCGCCTCGCCGGGCCCTGGGCGGGGGCGGCGGCGGCCCTGGCCCTGCCCTTTGGGGTTCATGCCGCCGACGCCGCGCGCCACGCCAACAACTATCCGCTGCTGGGCGCGGTCACCGGGCTCTCGCTGGCGATGGCCCTGGCCTACCTGCACCGCCCCGGGTGGCTCCTGGCCATCGGGGCTGGCCTCTGCGGCGCCGCGGCCCTGGCCACCGATGTGCGCGGCGCCGCCGCCTTGCCCGCCATCGGCCTCGCGATGGGCTGGGCGCTCCTGAGCCTGCGGAGGGGGCGTGTCCTGGCCCACCTGCTCCTCACCCTCACCCTCTGCGGGATGGGCACCCAGGTCTCGGGCTGGCTGGGCCAGCGCAACCAGATGGATGTGGCGCGCCAGCGGGCCATCCAGCAGGAGGTGGTGGAGCGCTTCGACGGCTTCACCCATGACGCCGAGCTGATTCAGCGCTGCCGCGGCGAGAGCGGCGCCATCGGCATCGCCGGCCTGATCAGCCCCTGTGGCCAGGCCCGGGCGCGCTGGAACCTCACGCAAGGCGCCGAGCGGCACCTCAATTGGGGCCTGCCTGCCACCCTCCTCGGCCTCGCCTTGCTGCTCCTGCCAGGCCGGCGAACGCCGGGGGCGATTCGGGGTGGGCTGGTGGTGCTGATCGGCGGGGCGGGGCCCCTGCTGGCCTTGATGGCCGCCACGCCGATGGCCGATCGCTACTGGACCCAGTTTGTGGTGCTGCTCTCGGTGGCGGCGCCGGCCGGCCTCGGTCGCCTGTTGGGCTGGGGGCCGCGCCTCCTCGCGGCGATTGGCCTGGGAATTGCGGTCTACGCGGCCTGGACCGAAGACCCCACCCACCGGGTAGACCGCACCGCCCAGCAGATGAACCCCGTCGAGGTGCGGGCCCCCGACATCCACGCGGCGGTGGAGGCGCAGATGGGGCCCGACGACCCCTACTTCGACTGCAGCCGCTACCACGTCAGCCATGGCCTCCTGCCGCGTCACGCGCCCTGGAGCGGCCTGCCCACGCCCAACCTCCCCGAGGGCCACCGCTGCCGGGAGTGGCTGGCGGCGCCTCCCAAGGGCCGCACCGCCTGGTTTGGCTTCAGCCCCACTTTGGAGATGCAGATGGACCGCCGCAGCCCGACCCGCGTGCCGCTCACGGGGGTGGAGAATTACGGCTGGGAGCAGGTCTGGACCAGCACCGACTTCGAGCTGTGGCGGCATTCCCCCGAACCGAGCCCCTGAGCTGCTATTGTATGCCCGCACAGAGGACTCTGTTCAAGCCCTCGCGGAGCGCCGATGTTCACCCTGCTGCTGGCCCTCTCGGCCCCGGTGAAGGCCGCCGACACCTTCCTCTACTACAACAGCAGCTACCTCTCCGCCGCCGACATCAGCCCGCTGCAGGGCGCGCTGAGCGGGGTAGGGGCCTCCCTCGACACCACCACCAGCGCGGCCTGGCCCACCGCCTGGACCGGCTACAAGCTGGTGATCGTGCTGATGCCCGGCGCCAGCTTCTCCGCCGGCCAGGCCAATGCGCTGAAAAGCTTTGTCAACACCGGCGGCCGCCTCGTGGTGGTGGGCGACGACGGCTCCACCGGGGGCTTTGTCGTCGAGAATGGCTACGCCAACAGCCTGCTCAGCACGATTGGAGCCGGCATGAGCATCGGCAGCACGGTGATCAGCGGCACGTCGGGCGGCTGTGTGTCCACCAACACGCTGGCCACCGATCAGCTCACCGGCACGGTCAGCCGTCTGTACGGCTCGGTGGCGAGCCCGGTCAGCGGCGGCACCGCCCTGGCGACCTATGGCGGCAGCAGCCTGCTCTCGGTGGGCCAGCTCGCCGGGGCCGGGGCCGGCCGCAGCCCCTACGACGTCGTGGTGGCCGGCGATGTCCACCTCTTCCTGGGGGTGTGCAGCGGCGCTGCGGCGACGGGCGGCAACCGAAGCCTCTGGGAGAACCTCTACGACACCTGCGCCGATCTCGATGAAGACGGCGTCGGCGCCGTGTCCTGCGGCGGCCTCGACTGCGACGACAGCAGCGCCCTCGTCGGGCCGGCCATCGCCGAGACCCCCTACGACGGCATCGATCAGGACTGCGACGGCGCCGACCTCACCGACGTCGACGGCGATGGCTACGACAGCAGCGCCGTCGCCGGCGGCGATGACTGCGACGACGGCGACCCGGCGCGCTCTCCCGGCGCCGTCGAGCGCACCGACGGCGTCGACCAGGACTGCGACGGCATCATCGACAACCACTCCGCCGCCTACGATGACGACGGCGACGGCTTCTCCGAGGAGGCCGGCGACTGCGACGACGAGGATGCCAGCGTCTTTGTCGGGGCCGCCGAGCTGCCCGATGGGGTCGACCAGGACTGCGATGGGCTGATCGACGAGGGCACCACCGCCTACGATGACGACGGCGACGGCGCCACCGAGG
>JBEIQK010000712.1:0-3458 GCA_040376505.1 Alphaproteobacteria bacterium
GCGATGCAGGTGCCGATGCCGATCTCGCCGAACTCATAGACCCCATCCGGGTAGTCCGCGCAGTCGCCCACATCTGGCAAGGGAGCAGGCTGCACACAGGCAGCGAGGAGGGCCAAGAGGAGCAAGAGGAATCCCGGGGTAAAGAGACGGCCGCGCAAGGTATCCCGACACGGGGGGCGGTTCAACACGGCGCCGCCCCAGCCCATCCCCGCCCTCGGCCTCAGATCGACAGGGCGAAGAGGCCGACCCGCAGGCCCCCATTGGGGAAGACCGTCAGGCGCTGGGCGCGGCTGTCGACCTTCTGGGCGAGGCGCTCGTCGGGGGCCAGAAAGGCCACCCGCCAGCCGCCAAAGCGCTCCCGCAGGGCCCGACCGAAGGCGACATAGACGCCATCGACCTGCTGGCCGAGGCGGTGTCCATAGGGCGGGTTGGCCACGACCAGCCCAGTGGGGGCCGGCGGCTCGAGCGCCGAGACGTCGACGCAGCGCAGATCGAGCGACACGCCGGCCCGCTCGGCGTTCTCCAAGGTCATCGCCACGGCCTTGCCGTCGCGGTCGGCGGCCACGATCGGCGGACGTTGGGCGCAGGGGGGAGCGCCCTTGGGCCCGCGGCCCACGCCCAGCCAGTCGCCGCAGGCGAGGCGCCGACCGACAAAAGGGCCGCGCCCGTCGGCCATCAAGGCCGCCTCGATGGCCAGGGTGCCGGCCCCGCAGAAGGGGTCCACCAGGGCCTCATCTCCGGCATAGCCCCCGGCGATCAGCACGGCGGCGGCGAGGTTCTCGCGCAGCGGCGCCTTGCCCTGGGCGGTGCGCCAGCCGCGGATGTGCAGCAGGTCGGCCCCGCCGGCGTCGAGGGAGACGGTGGCCACGTTGGAGACGAGGCGGATGGCGACCCGCTGCACCGCCTGGGGCGGCCGTCGACCCGGCGCCAGCGCCCGCAGCCGCGGGGTCAGGGCCGCGGTGACCGAGGCGGCGACGGCGTCTTCGCGGCAGAGGTGGCTGCCCTTGGCGCTGGCCTCCACTACCACCTCCACCCCGCCGGGCAGCCAGGAGGCCCAGTCGATCTGGCCGATCAGGGCGGTGAGCTGCGGGCTGGTTCGGGCGGGGGCGCTGGCCAGCTCCACGAGCAGGCGGGCCGGGGTGCGGCAGCGGTAGGCGAGCTGCGCGCCGGCCTCCCGCGTCGCGAAGAAGCGCACCAGACCGGGCTCAACGACGGTCTCCACGCCAAGGGTGGCGAGCTCCCGGGCCACCACGGCCTCCAGGCCTGGCGGGGCCACCGCACACCAACGCTCCATCGCCCACCTCTCCGGGGCGACCGGCGCCCGCACGCCGCCGCCCGAAGGTCGGGGTCGGGCGCGGCCGCGGCCTATCGCGCGCCGCTCCCCGGCGCCGGGTGGCCGGACCGATGGCTGGGGTTAGCGGGGCCGGATGAGCCCTCCCCGCGTCGTCCTCCTCACCGGTGCCTCCTCTGGAATTGGCGCTGCCCTCGCGCTGGAGCTGGGCCGCCGCGGCTGGAAGGTGGGGCTCATCGCCCGCCGAGCCGAAGAGCTGGCCGCCCTGGCCGCCCAGATCGGCCCCCAGGCCGCCGCCGCGCCGGCCGACGTGACCGACGCGGAGAGCCTGCAGCGCGCCGTCGCCGAGCTCGAAGCGAAGTTGGGGCCCACCACCTTGATGGTGGCCAACGCCGGCATCGGGGGGCCCACCCCGGGTGCGAGCTGGAGCAGCCGCATGGTCCTCAAGATCCTGCGGGTCAACGTGGAGGGCGTCGTGAACGCCTTTGGCGCCGTGCTGCCCGGCATGATCGCCCGGGGCCACGGCCACCTTGCCGCGGTCTCCTCCTTCGCGGGCTACCGGGGGCTCCCCGGATTTGGCGCCTACAACGCCAGTAAGTCTGCCGTCACCACGCTCTGCGAATCGCTGCGCATCGAGCTGGTCGCCAAGGGCATCCCCGTCACCACGGTGCATCCTGGCTTCATCCGCACGCCGATGACCGCGCCCAACAAGTTCCCGATGCCCTTCTTGATGGAGCCCGACGCCTTCGCCCGCCTCGTCGCCGATGGGCTGGAGCGCAAGGCCGCCGAGGTCAACGGGCCCTGGCAGATGGCGATCATCATGGGCCTCGCCCGCTTCTTCCCCAACTGGCTGTGGGACGCCGTGGCCCGCAAGGCCGCCCCTCCCGCCCGACCCGCACCGGAGACCCCATGACCCCCTTTGGCATCCGCAAGCGCATCAAGAGCCTCTTCGGCCTCGAAAAGGCGCCTGCCGCCCCAGCCAAGGCCACCCTGCCCCGCCACAGCGTGGAGTTCGTGCTCAAGTCCGGCGACACCTACACCGCCGAGGCCAAGCACGAAGACAGCCTCGTGCTCACCAGCGGCCGCGGCACCGTGCCCATCGCCACCGGCTGCGCCGACGGCACCTGCGGCACCTGTCAGGTCGAGGTGTTGGCCGGCGCCGACCAACTGAGCCCGGCCACCGACCACGAGGCCGACACCAAGCGCAAAAACGGCGTGGCGCCCCACCTGCGCCTGGGCTGCCAGACCCATGTCCTCGGCCCCGGCGTCAAGGTCAAGGTGCTCAAGGCCTACAACGAGCTGATGGCCTAGGAGCCACGGCTCCCCGACGAGGAACCGGTGCAGATCTCATCGCTCCGCCAGGCATGTCCTTACGACCTCCTCGCTCAGCTCTACGACTCCCCCGCGTCGGCCCCCGAACTCCTCGCCGCGCTCCCACCCTTGGGCACACCGCTCCGCAATGGCGCAGCAGGCTGATCCATTCTGGTGCAGCCCCCCAACAAGAGGCCCAGCTTCAGGCCCTTCGCGGTACGGCACGGCGCTTGCATTCCTGTAGGGGGTCCCTGCAGGAGTTTGCATGAAGGTTCGATTCTGGGGTGTGCGTGGCAGCATCGCGGTGAGCGGCCCTCGCTATGTGGGCACCGGCGGCAACACCGCGACCGTCGAGGTCGAGCATGAAGGCGAGCGGCTGATCCTCGACGGAGGCACCGGCCTGCGCGCCCTGGGCGACCACATCGGTTGGCGTCCGGTCTCTGTGCACCTTCTGTTCAGTCATGTGCACTGGGACCACATCCAGGGCGTGCCCTTCTTCATGCCGGCCTTCCACCCCGGCGCCACGCTGCGCCTGCACGGCGCCGCCCGCGCCAGCGGCAGCCTGCGCGACGCCCTGGGCCGCCAGATGCGGCCCCCCCAGTTTCCGATCACCCTCGACGCGCTCACCGCCCAGGTCGACTGCATCGACATCCCCGTCGATCGGCCCTTTGAGATCGGCCCGTTTTCCATCCAGCCCATCGATCTGAACCACCCCGATGGCGTGCTGGCCTACCGCATCAGCGCCGGCGGCCGATCCATCGTCTATGCCACCGACAGCGAGCACGGCGCCGCCCTCGATCTGCGCCTGCTCCGCCTCGCCGAGGGCGCCGACCTGCTCATCCACGACGCCCAGTAC
>JBEIQK010000439.1:0-5498 GCA_040376505.1 Alphaproteobacteria bacterium
ACCGGCCGGCGTGACCCGCAGCACCGCCCGTTTGGCCGCCGCCGAGACCTCCTCGAAGACCGCCGCCCCGGCGAGCGGCAGGCCCTCGTAGCGGCTCGATGGCGCGAAGGACAAGGCCGTGGCCAGCTCGGCCGCCGCCCCGGTCGTGTCGCCCTGACTGGCCATCAGCGCCCCACGCACCAGAAACAGTCGCCCCGCCACGCTGGCGTCGACCCGCTCGGCGAGGCAGGAGAGCCCGCTGATGCCCAGATCGAGCTGATCGCGCGCCCCCACCGGGTCTCCCGCCTGCAAGGCCGCCTCGCCGCGGATCGCCGCCGCCTTCAGCTCCGTCATGCGGGTGGGCGCACCTGCACAGTGCCGCAGGGTCGCCGCCCCCAGGGTGCGGGGCGTCATCGCCAGCAGCGGCTCCAGGGGGCGCAGCTCCAGGCCCTCCACCGGCGTGCCCGTGCGGGCCGCCACCGGCCCCAGGTCGGCCGCCCCCTCCGTCACCACCGGCACCCCGGCCAGCGCCACGCCCAGCAGCAGGGAGATCATGGCGCGCAGGCCGCGTTGGTGTCGAAGCTGTAGCAGAGCTCCACCTCGCCCCCCTCGGTTACCGCCACCGCCATGCGGTGCTCTTCGCCCTCGGCCGAGCGCAGGGTGAGGGTGTGGTTGCCCACGGGGAGCAGGTAGGCGCCGCCGCTCCCGCTGAGACGCCGCCCGCCCAGGCTGACGCTGGCGCCGCTCGGCACCGTGCGCACCACCACCCGGCCCGTCGGCTCGCCCGTGGAGCCCGATGCCCCCGCGGAGGCCGTCGCCGTCGGCGTTGTTGGGGCCTCGCTGTCGGGGATCACCTCGATCACCCGCCGCGGGGGCGTGGCCGGCGCGCGGTCCTTCGCCGCGGGGGTCGAAACCTCCCCGCTCGATCGCGGTGTGCTCGCCGATGAGACCGATGCCGCCGGCGTCTTCGGCGGCGGCGCCTCCACCTCCGCAGGCGCCTCCACCGGCTCCGCCGCCTCCCGCGTGGCCACCGGCGGCGGCTCGGTCAGCTCCACCTTCGGCTTCGGCCGGCTGACCCCGATCCAGACCCCACCCACCCCGAGGATCAAGGCCCCGACGAGCCCGATGCCCACAAAGAGCGGCCAGGTCGAGCGCGCCGCGGTGGGCGGACTCGAGCCCGTCTGGGCCGTGACGTCGGGGCTGAGCGTGCGGCTCTCCTCGACGATCGGCGCCACCACCGGCGAGGCCGGCGCCAGGGCCGGCGCCACCGCCAGCGCCGCCCGCTCCTGCCGCAGATCGACCAGCATCGCCGTCATCGAGGGGTAGCGGTCCTCGGGGTAGAGACGGGTGGCCCGCTGGAGGATCGCCGCGATGCCGGCCGGCACGGTGGCGAAGGCCTCGGCCCAGGCCTCCTTGTTGTGCAGGCTCTGGGACTGGCGCCCCACCAGCAGGGCGTAGAGCGTGACGCCAAAGGCGTAGATGTCGCTGCGGGCGTCGACCCGGCGGCTGTCTTCGCGCTGCTCGGGCGGCATGAAGGCCCAGGTGCCCATCACGGCCCCCACCTGGGTGAGCGCCGCCTCCCGCTCGGTGTCGCGGGCAATGCCGAAGTCGGCGAGCTTGTAGCTGCCGTGCTTGTCGACGAGGATGTTGGCCGGCTTGATGTCGCGGTGAATCAACCCCGCCGCGTGGGCCGCCTCGAGGGCCGCGCCGATGGCGATGCCCACGTCGAGGGCCTGGGCCGGCGACAGAGGCCCGCTGCGCATCACCTGGTCGCCAATCGAGTCGCTCTCGGCCAGCTCCATCACGAGGTACACGCCCTGCTCATCGTCGATGGCGTCGTGCACCATCAAGACATGGGGGTGCTTGAGGCTGGCCTGGGCGTGGGCCTCGGTCTGGAAGCGAGCCCGGTTGGCCGCCACCTTGGCCACCCGCGGATGCAGGATCTTGATGGCCCGGTGCACGCCCATGCGGGTGTCGAGCGCCAGCAGCACCGTCGCCGTGCCGCCCACGCCTAACTTTCGCTCGATCTGGTACCGCCCTCGGTCGAGGGTGGCGGGGATCTCGATCTCCTCGGACATCGCCGCTCCACAGGGCCGCACCGTAGCCGCTCAGCCGACCGGGCGCCGATCCATTACCAGCCTCGCCATGGACCCCTCGCCCCGCGCCTCGATCACCCTGGCCGTCCCCGCCGCCCAGACGCTGGGCCGCGCCGCCAAGGAGCCCGACGACATCACCCTCGATGACCCCATCTCCGCCAGCGAGGAGGTCGGCGAGATCGAGCTCATCGAAGAGATTGGGCGCGGCGGCATGGGCATTGTCCACCTCGCCCGACAGTCGGCCCTGGGCCGGCAGGTCGCCGTCAAGCAGCCCAATCCCCAGGCCCCCCGCCGGCTCGCCCGCCGCACTCTGCTGCAAGAGGCCTGGGTCGCTGGCGCCCTGGAGCACCCCAACCTCGTGCCGGTCTACACCCTGGTGGCCGACGCGGCCGGGGCGCCGATGGTGGTGATGCGGCGCATCGCCGGCCGCACCTGGACCGAGCTCATCGTCGATCCCCCTGCGGTGGTGCGCCTTTTCGGCGCGCGCGACCCGCTCACCTGGCACCTCGGCGTGCTGATGCAGGTGTGCAGCGCCGTCGCCTACGCCCACAGCCGCGGCGTGCTGCACCGCGATCTGAATCCCGACAACGTGATGATCGGCGCCCACGGCGAGGTCTACGTGCTCGACTGGGGGCTCGCCGCGCGCAGCCGCGCCGACGTCGACCTGCCGATCCCCCTCGCCACCGAGGAGCGCCGGGTGGTGGGCACTCCCCGCTTCATGGCCCCCGAGCAGGCCATCGGCGACGGCCGGGCGATCGGCGAGCGCACCGACGTGTACCTGCTGGGCGGCCTGCTCTACGCCCTGCTCACCGGCGAAGGCCCGCACCCGGGCGACAGCGTCGACGAGACCCTGGCCGCCATCCCCCACTTCGTGCCCCGCCTGCCCCCCGGCCTGCCCCCTCGCCTCGCCGCCCTCGTCACCCAGGCCCTGGCCGCCGACCCCGACCAGCGCCCTCCCGACGCCGAGAGCCTGCGCCGCGCCATCGCCGCCTTCCTCGAAGAGCGCGGCGCCGACGAGCTCTTCGCCCAGGCCGAGGCGATGCGCCACAGCCTCGCCATGCTCCTCGCCGCCGACGCCCCCGATCGCAACGCCCTCTCCCGGGCCTTCGGCGCCGCCCGCTTCGGCTACCAGCAGGCCCTGCACGCCTTTCCGGGCCACGCGGGCGCGCGCAACGGCCTCCGCCAGGCCTCCCTCGCCATGGCCCGCCATGCCCTGGCCACCGGCGATGGCCACGGCGCCGAGGCCCTCCTCGCCGAGCTGGTCGACCCGCCCGCCGAGCTAAGCGCCGCCCGCGAGGCCCTGCGGGCCCAGGAGGCCGAGACCACGCGCATCCGCGCCGATCGCGACCCCACCGTCGGCCAGCGCACCCGCATCTTCGTCTTCAGCCTCGTGATGGTGCTGTGGACGGTGATCCCCTTCACCACCTGGCTCCAGGAGGTGCCCTTCTCCTGGCCGGCCACGCTGGTCGCCCACGGCTCGATGTTCCTCTTCGCGATCGGCCTCGTGATCTGGGCCCGCGAGAGCCTGTCGCGCACCGCGCTCAACCGCCGGGTGGCCGCCATCCTGATCCTGGTGCAGGGCGCCCTGCTGCTCGCCGATCTGGCCTGGTACCTCGCCGGCCAGGGCCCCCAGGACGCGCTGCGGGCCGCCACCCTGCTCTTCACGCTGATCTCGGCGATGGCGGTGGAGTCGATCGGCTGGGCCGCCCTGCCCCCCACCCTCTGCTACGCCGCGACGCTGGTGATCTCCGCCCGCCGCCCCGACCTGCACCTGCTCTTCACCGCGATCAGCAACGCCGTCGCGGCGATCACCGCATTTTTGCGCTGGTTCCCCGACGCCCGTGGCCGCCTGCTGGTGCGCACCCCCGCCGAGAAGGCGGCCCGGGCGCGCGGCAAGCGCCCTACTTGACCTCGAAGGGCCAGGCCTCCTGCATCTCTTTGGGCACCGTGGTCAGCGCAGCGACATCGGCGCTGGTGATGAGGCCCTGGGTGTTGAAGGCGTAAAAGCCGGCCGTCAGCGGCTCCTTGGTGGCGATCAGGAAGTCGTCGCGGCTGGGCAGGGCCTCGATGGTGAAGGGAATGGTCTCGGCGCCCACCCACAGGTTGACCTTGACCTCTTCTTCGCCCAGCACGCCGGGGACCTTGGTGACATCGACGAAGGTGATGCGATGAAGCTGGAGATCGAGGCGCTTGATCTCCGACGAGCGCATGCCCGACGAGAAGACGAAGCGCAGCGCCTCCTTGGAGGGGGCCACGCTCTTGCCCACGCCCGCGAGGCCGGTGTAGGCCCGGATCGAGGTGCCGACCGTCTGGAGGATCTCGGCCTCGATCGGCTCGTAGCCCGCGTGGCCGACGGCGTAGAAGCCGTGGTCGGCGGGCTCGGGGTAGAGCGCGAGATCGGTGGTGAGCGGGGTCTCGCCCTCTTCTTCGGGCACGGTCACCGCCACGATCGACTTGATGAAGCCCTCTTTGCCGGCCATCACGCGGTGCGCGCCCGGCGTCACCTCCACCGTGAAGCGCCCGGACTTGTCGGACTTCTGCTGTTGGGTGACGCCCTCGATCTGGACGGTGGCCCCCTCGATGGGCTTGCCCCAGATGTCCTTGACGGTGCCGGACAGCTCCGGCGGAGAGCCACAGCCCACCGCGCCGAGCAGGGTCGAAGCGAGCAGAAGCGGGGCGAACAGGGAAGCAGAGCGGGCCATCATCACTCCCAGGGGGTCAGGCGGCGAGCCTATCGCAGATCGCGTACGCTTTCACACTTCGGCCGCCACGCCTCACCCTTCAGCGCTCCAGACGCGCCTCGATGCGCGCCGAGAGCGCGCCGCGGATGCTGCTCAGGTCGACCGCCCCGGCGCGCACGAGGCCGTCGAGGATCCGCCGCCCCGCCCGCGCCAGGTCGAGCAGGCTGCGCACCCGGCCGGCCAGGAAGCGGTTCTCGATCAGGCGGCCTGGATTGGCGCCCACCCCGGCGTCGAGCAGGCCCAGCGCCTCTTCGAGGCGGGCGATCGACTGGTCGACGAGGCGCAGCTCGCGCTCCCGAAAGACCCGCGTGACGAGGCCGGCGATGTCGGTCTCGGCCTCAAAGCGCCGCCGCCGTTCGCCGGTGGCCAGGGCCTTCTTGACCACCCCCCACTGCAGCAGCTCCTGGATCGTCATGCTCACCGCCCCCGTGGACAGCCCGGTGGCCTCCTCGATCTGCTCGGCGCTGAGCGACTCGCGGGAGAGGTAGAGCACGCTCCAGACCCGGCCCATGCTGGGCTTGAAGTTCCAGAAGGCCATCAGCTCCCCCACCGTGTCGGCCACGAGGAGGATCGCGCGACGGTGAGGATCTTCGCTGGGAGAGCTGTGGGGGAGCGCTTCACCGGAGAGCATGGAGACCTCTGCGCTGGGGAGCGCGGGGGAGCCGGGAAAATGTTGGCTGCG
>JBEIQK010000799.1:0-2948 GCA_040376505.1 Alphaproteobacteria bacterium
CATCGGTTTGTTCGCCATCGGCGGCCTCACCGGTCTGTTCCTCGCGGCGATGGGCCTCGACATCCACGTGACGGATACCTACTTCGTGGTGGCGCACTTCCACTACGTCATGATGGGCGGCGTGCTCTTCGCCCTCATCTGCGCCATGCACCACTGGTGGCCGCTCATCACGGGCAAGATGTTCAATGAGAACATCGCCAAGCCGGTCTTCTGGCTGGTCTTCCTCAGCTACAACGCCACCTTCCTCCCGCAGTTCGTCGCTGGTTCGCGCGGCATGCCCCGCCGCTACCACGAGTACCTGCCCGAGTTCGAGATCTGGCACAAGGCCTCGACCATCGGCGCGATGCTCTTCGGTCTGGGTCTGTTCCTGATCCTCTTCTACCTGGTGGCCTCGCTGCTGAAGGGCGCCAAGGCCCCCAAGAACCCCTGGAACGGCTTGTCGCTGGAGTGGCAGACCTCCTGCCCGCCCCCTGAGCACAACTTCGCCGGTCAGCCCATCTGCAAGAAGGGCCCCTACGAATTCCCTGAGACCCTCTCCGCCTGAGGCTGACCCATGAGCTCCGCCGCACATCACGGTCATGAAGGGGCGCACCACCCCGACCAGGCACATCACTTCTTCAGCATGGAGCAGCAGAACGCTGCCAACAAGCTGGGAATGTGGGCCTTCCTGGTGCAGGAATTGTTGTTCTTCGGTGGACTGTTCATGGCGTACATCGCCATGCGGTACATGTACCCCGACACCTTCCACAGCGCGTACCAGCACCTCAGCATCCCGATGGGCGCCTTCAACACCGTGGTGCTGCTCACCAGCAGCCTCACGATGGCCCTGGCTGTGCGTGAGAAGCAGCTGGATAACCGCGGGAAGGAGAAGAACTACCTCTTCGTCACCATCATCTGCGCCTTCATCTTCATGGTGGTCAAGTACTTCGAGTACACCCACAAGTTCCATGATGGCCTGCTCCCCGGCAAGCACTTCAAGGGCTGGGAGCTCGACGCGGTGCAGAAGGTGCACGATGCGCCCCAGCTCTTCTTTGCCATCTACTTCATGATGACCGGCGTTCACGGTCTCCATGTCGTCATTGGCATCGGCGTGCTGATGTGGCTGTGGGTGCGCCTGAACAAGGGCCACTTCGACAAGAACAACTACTCGGCCGTCGAGAACGTGGGCCTGTACTGGCACCTCGTCGACCTCATCTGGATTTTCCTCTTCCCCCTGCTTTACCTCGTCAAGTGAACGAGGGGCTGGAGACGGTCGTGGCTTCCACCCATTCCCACGCCCATGCGGAGCATGACGGGCATCACGTCACCCCGCTGGGAACCTACCTGACCATCTACTTCGTGCTCCTGGTGCTCACCGTGGTGACGGTGGCGGTGTCCTACATGGGCCTGCCCTCCACCCTGTCCATCATCGTCGCCATGATGGTGGCGTCGGTGAAGGCGAGCCTCGTCGTGCTGTGGTTCATGCACCTCAAGTACGACACGAAGTTCAACGTGCTGGTCTTCCTCTCCTCCATCTGGTTCATCGCGCTCTTCTTCATCTTCACGATGTTTGACCTGGGCAGCCGGGACTCCATCCTGGCGGTGACGGGCAACTTCGAGCTGCGCATGGATCGGGCCACGGGCACCAAGTCGCCGGTCGCCGACGAAAAGTGGCTGCTGGAGCGCACCTGGCGGGAAGGCGTGCTGCGCAATCCGGCTGACCTTTGGGCCAGCCAGAAGAACGCGGACCTCGCGGCAGCGGCGGCCGTTGCGGCTGCGGCGGCCCCTGCCACTGCGCCGGCCGCCCATGGCGCCGAGGGTGGACATGCGGCTCCGGCCGCCGAGGGTGCACCCCCGGCTGCCGAGGGCGCCGCGACCCCGGCCGCCCCGGCTGCCGAGGGTGCAACCCCGGCTGCCGATGGCGCCGCGACGCCTTCCGCCCCGGCGGAGGGCGCTGCTCCGGCGGCCGCTCCGACGGGGGATGGCCACAAGTAGCCCCATGGCTGGAGACGCACCCGCTGCTCCCGCCACCTGCCGCTGCGGTCACGGCCGCGACCATTACATGGTGAGCCCGGAGCCCAAACACTCCGGGCTCGGCAGTTTCTGGGTGGTCCTGATGGGGGTCTCAGCCGCCCCCTACAAGGTTGAGTTTCGCTGCCGGGTCTGTAAACAGGTCTTTGATCAGATCACGGACCCGGCCGAGTGCAAGAAGTTCCTCTAGGAGACATGATGAACCCTCCCATTCGCGTCGCCGTCACCGGCGCTGCCGGCAACATCGGCTACGCCCTCCTCTTCCGCATCGCTTCGGGTGACTGTTTCGGCAAGAATCAGCCCGTCATCCTCCAGCTCCTTGAGATCACCCCGGGCATGAAGGCCCTGGAGGGTGTGGTGATGGAGCTGCTCGACTCGGCCTTCCCGCTGGTGCACGGCGTGGAGATCAGCGACGACCCGAACGTCGCCTTCAAGGGCGTGAGCCAGGCCTTCCTCGTGGGCAGCCGCCCCCGCACCAAGGGCATGGACCGCGCTGACCTCATCAAGGTGAACGGCCCCATCTTCACCACCCAGGGCAAGGCCATCAACGACAACGCCGCCAGCGATGTGCGGGTCATCGTGGTGGGCAACCCCTGCAACACCAACGCGCTGATCGCCATGCACGCCGCCCCCGACGTGCCCCGTGAGCGCTTCACCGCCATGACCCGCCTCGACCAGAACCGCGCGGTGTCGCAGCTCGCCTCCAAGGCGGGGGTGACCGCGGGCGCCATCGGCCGGATGGGCATCTGGGGCAACCACTCCAACACGATGTACCCGGACTTCTTCAACGCCACCCTGGGCGGCGGCTCGGTGGTGGAGCAGCTCGGCGAGGAGTGGCTCAAGGGCGAGTTCATGGGCACCGTCGTCAACCGCGGCGCGGCCATCATCGCGGCCCGCGGCGCCTCTTCGGCGGCCTCGGCGGCCTCGGCGGCGGTCGA
>JBEIQK010000955.1:0-2282 GCA_040376505.1 Alphaproteobacteria bacterium
CGGCGCGGCCGGTGACGCCGCCTCTGCCGCCCTTGCCGCCGCTCCCCGAGGCCGGCCGCCCAGCGTCCTTGCCCACGATCAACCCGCCGCCGCCCCCCATCGCCTCGACCCTGGCGCCCACCGATCCGGTTCGCCCGGCGGTGCCGAAGATGCCCCCGCTGCTGCCCGAGCCGCCGCGCACCGCTGCGATGTCGGTGATGCCGCCCTTGCCGCCGAACAAGCCGGCGACCGAGGCGAGCAAGCCGCCGCTGCCGGTGATGCCGCCGCTGCCCGAGCCCAAGCGCGCCGATCCACCGACGCCGGCCAAGGTGGATCCCCCACGGGCGAGCCCGCCGCCCATCTTGCAGCTGCCGCCGGAGACCCTCCAGCCCACCTACACCCGCGAAGAGCCGGTGGTGATCCCCGAGAAGCGGGGTCTGTCGATGATGGGCATCGTCTTCGCCGTGATCGTGCTGGGGGCGCTCGGCTGCGCGGTGCTGGGCGCCTTTGGCGTGGGCACCGGCCTGTACACTGCGGCTGACTCCAAGCCGCCGGTCAGCACCGACAAGGGCAAGCCCGACTCGAAGAAGAACGACACCAAGAAGAACGACACCAAGAAGAACGACACCAAAAAGAACGACCAGCGCGGCGGCCGGGAGCGCGAGAAGGCCGGCAAGCGCACGCCGGGCGGCAACCGCGAAGAAGAGCGTCGCGGCGGCGGCCGGTGAGGCGTCACCTCCACCCGCTCTTTGATCACCCTGCGCGGGCCGACGGCCCGGCCTGGACCCCGGCAGCCTGGGCGGAGGCCGAGGCGGCGGTGGGCTTCGCGCTGCCTGAGGCCCTGGCCCAGGCCCTGCAGACCTGCAACGGCGGTCGGCTGCGGCGCACCTTTCACCGGTCGCCCGGTCGCACGCGCTTTGGCGGCGACTTTGTGCAGCTCCGCGATCTCCTCGGCGTGGGCTACCCGGGGGGCCTCGCGGCGAGCCGGCGGCTGGCGCGGCAGTGGGATTACCCCGCTCCTTGCGCGGTCCTCTCCTGCGAGGGCCCTGTGGCCGTCATCCTCGATGGGCGCGACCCGAAGCAGGGTCTCCCCGTGCTCTTCATCGACACCGACGCCGATGTGGAGGGTGCCCCCGAGGAGCATGTGCTGGCGGGCTCCTTCGCCGATTTTGAGGCGGGGCTCTCCTTTCACAGCAACCGCATGCAGCTCGCGCTGCTGGGCGACCTGCCGCGGGCGGTGGCGATCGGGGCCGTGGCGCGGCTGGGGGCGCGGGTGGGCGTTCACGATGACTTTGAAGGCGGCCAGAGCCTGATCCTGCCGGACTGGCCGAGCTCCGAGGTGGGGCCCTGCGTGCTGCGCCTGCGCGAGAACCGGCTCCCCGACGGCGCGCTGGCCCTGCCGGAGCTCGCCGACGCCGGCCTCCTGCTGGAGTGCACGATCACCGCCGACGAGGCGCCTTTGCTGCTGGCCGCCCTCGCCCAGGTGCTGCCGGCCGAGCTGCTGCTGTTGGGCGGCGCTGGCCTTTAGTCCCAGCGCCGCGGGCGGATCAGCGCCACCACGGCGGCGTAGCGGTGCAGTCGCGTCGCGCCGTGGGCGGGGCCGAGCTCTCCGTCGCAGAGCAGGCCGGCGATCGGCAGCGGGCCGAGGTGGCGGTGCAGGGCGCCGGCATCCTGGTTGGGCTGGCCGAAGAACCAGGCGCCGCGGGCCATGCAGGCGAAGAGCAGGGCCAGCGTGGGGGGCTCCTCGTCGCGCCGGGCCCGCAGCAGCAGCCCCTCCAGCTCGGCGCGGGCGGCGTCGGGCTGGCGAATGTGGAGCTGGATGAGGGCCCCCTCCTCGATCAGGCTGTTGACGGCGATGGCGCCGGTGCCGCGGTTGACGGCGAGGAGGTCGACCACCTGGAAGTCGCCGGCCCGCAGGGGGCTGCGGTCGGGATCGAGGGCCACGCCCACCAGCGGGGCGGCGCGAAAGCGATCCCGCTCGGCGGCCGGCAGGCTGGCCGAGACGCTGTCGAGCATGACCACGGCGGGCTTGTCGTCGAGCTCCTGGATGACCTTGTGATCCACCGCCGTGGCCGTGAGCCGCCGGCCGATCGGCGTGGCGCCGGGCGACACCAGCACCTCCATCTCGAGGTTTCCGCAGAGGGCCACGCCGACGATCCCCTCGGTGTAGACGCGATCATCGAGGAGCAGCAGGGCGGGATCGGCGCCGGTGCCCGCGCCGCCGCCGGCCTTCGGGCAGTCCGGGTAGGCGCCGTCAAAGGCCTCGCAGAGGGCCTCGGCGTCGTCGCGGCGCCGATCGGGCA
>JBEIQK010000912.1:0-2433 GCA_040376505.1 Alphaproteobacteria bacterium
ACCTGCCAGCGCAGGTCCCAACGCCGGTCGCCCAGGGCCGCCGCCGCCGCCACCTGGGCCGCCACCTCGGCCTCCCGGTCGCAGGGGGAGAGGGCCTCCACCCGCCCGGTGCCCGGCTGCACCTCGACGAGCAGTCGCAGGGCCACGCCGAGCCCGGCGGGGTTCGTGGTGAGGATGAAGATCTCGGCCCGGGGCCCCGACAGGGGCGCTTCGGCGACGGGAGAGAGGCCCAGGCCGGCCAGAAAGGCTTCGTCGGCCGGTTTGCCATCCAGGCCCGCGATGAGGCCGATGAGGACGAGCTCACCGTCGGGAGACACAAAGAGGAGGCCGGCGCATAGACCGCCATGACTGAGGCCCACCGCCTGGCCGGCGCGCAGGATCGTGGACAGTCGAGCGGCCAGCCCCGGGAGGGCGTCGTCGTCGGCCCGCTTGCCCGCCGGCCAGCGCCAGCCGACCCAGTCTTCGCCCAAGGACTGACCCGCAGGGGCGCCCGGCAGCGGCGGGCCCGGCCTGCCCCGACGCACCAGCCAGCGCGCGCCGGCCTCGTCGCGGCTGCGGTGCAGGTGGTCGCCGACCGGACCTTCAAGCTGATGGCCCGCGGGTGCGCTCACCGGGCCAACACCGCCTGAAGCTCGGTCGGCGGGGTGCGCGGCTTGAACTCGCCATCGTCCACGCCCGCGAGGATGGTGGACGGATCGTCGGCGCCCTCCAAGGGGATGAAGCAAAAGTCGTTCATGTCGTGGGTCTGGACATAGCCGCTGTCGATCACCACCAGGGCGTACTTGGGCCCGTCCAGGGCCAGCGGACCGGGGCCCCAGACGCCCGTGGCGGTCTCGGCGAGGCCCACCACGTCGAAGAGCGCAGGCTCGAAGGTGGTGGCGACCCACAGGGCCTGATCGGTCACGTCGAAGGTGAGGATGTGGGTGAGGGGCGGCACCTCGGAGTTCGCGGCCAGCGTGATGGGCGTCGACACGTCGATGAGCAACTCGGGGAGTAGCTCCTCTTCGCCGGGGCAGCCGGCGCCGGTCCAGCCCATCGCCCAGCGCCCCTGGCGGAGTTGGGTGGCGTCGGGAAACAACAAGTAGCTCCCCGTGGCGACCGACCAGTCGACCCCGTCCACCCGCTTGGAGACGATTTCGCAGACCACCTTGCCGTCGGGGCCAAAGTAGGGCCACCACTCGGTCACCAGATTCGGATCAGGTGGATCTCCCGTGTCGGCGGTGTCGGCGGTGTCGGGGTTTGTGTCGGTATCGGCGTCAGCGTCGGTGTCGGCATCCGCGTCGGTGTCGGTGTCGGAATCTCCGTCGGCGTCGGCGTCGGTGGGCGCCGCCGAGTCCAGGCCGGCGCTGTCGACCCTCTGATGCGGATCGTGCGAGCCCCAAAGGTGAATCGTGCAGCCGATCAGCGACCAGAGGACCACGTCACACCTCCGCGCAGCCCGGTCTCCAGGGCCGCCTGTCCGTCCAGATCCAGGTAACGACTGTCCACCGCCCCGGTGAGGCCGAGGTGGTGGGTGAGGGGCAGGCGCGCGGCGAAGCCCACGGTGGGTCCGAGGCGAAGATCGCCGTGGGCACCCCCTTCTTGGATGTCCAGCCGCGCTTCGACGCCGATCGAGCCGCGCAGCAGGCGGCCACCGCCGGTCAGCGCGAGTCCCGCGCTGGGGCTGGCTCCTTCAGTCACGGTGCCCGCGCCCACCGACTCAAACACCTGAAGGCCGAAGGGCCCCAGCACGGCCAGCTCCTGGTCGAGCCGCAGCCGGCCGCCCAGTTCGCCGCTGCCCGCCTCGATCGCCGTGGTGGCGCCGATCAGCAGGCCGGGGCGCCCCTTTTTGGTGGGAGGCTCGCCGGCCCGCGCCCGGGACTTCTCTACGGCGCCCGCGGGGGAGACCTCCAGGCTGTCGAAGCGCTCCAGTCGCTGATCGCCGGTGCGCACCACCCCTTCGGAGACGACGACCCGCTCCCCCGCCGGCCCGGTGGCGACCGAGAAGCGGGTGCCCTCGACATAGGTCCAGGTGGTGCCATGCTGCACCGAAAAGACGCTCTCCACCGCGTACCACAGCTCACCCAACTGCTGGGCCACGCTGCGATCGCCCAGGGTGAGGCTGGCGCCCTCGCCGATGGTGATGCGCTCTTCGCCCATCACGAGGCCCACGCGGGCCTCGGCGGTGCGCAGCAGCTCGCCAATGGCCAGGGCCATGCCCACCTGAACAGGGGTCTCGACGGCCTCCCGCAGCACGCGCGCCTCGCCGCTCTCCTGCACCGGCTTCCAGGCGCCCGCGAAGGAGGGGACTGAGATCCACTCCACCGTCCAGGTTTGCGGGGGGTCGGCGGCGGCGGCGGGGCCGGCCAGCCAGAGGGTGAGGAGGGAGATCACGGGCGCTCCAAGCCCCTCAGGCTTAACCACCCCCTTCGGGCACCTGGGAGGTCCACCGGC
>JBEIQK010000860.1:0-2681 GCA_040376505.1 Alphaproteobacteria bacterium
CCCTTCACGAGCGCGGCGTCGATGTTGACCTCGCTCATGTCGTTGACGATGACGGCCACGCGTCGACCCTCGCGGTTGGCGAGGACGTGGTTGAGGAGCGTGGTTTTGCCGGCGCCGAGGAAGCCGGAGAGGACGGTGACGGGGAGGCGATCCATGGGGAACCAGATACCGGAAGGGGGTTGATGCTACTACACCCGCGTATGCTATTACAACATTGATGCGAGAGCAACCCCCGGCGCACCGACCTCCCAAACGCGGACCTCCGATGCCCGCTGCGAGCGGCGAACCGACGCGCCCCCTCCGCGATCTCGCCGCCCTGGCGGGGTGATTTGGAGTGCGTGGCGCCGGCGAAGGGCGTCGCACTGGCCCTTGGAGTCGGCGCGGCGAGGGTCCCGGATGATTCGGATGCCTGGCGAGGTCCGGCCCAAGGCCACGATGGGGCCCCGCCGCCGATCAGGCCCCGCAGCCGGCCGCGAGATGAGCCTCCAGTCGCCGACCGGCTGCGGCGGCCTCGGCGGACCAGTCGTCGAGCGGCTGGCTGCGCAGCGGCGCCCCGGGGCGCAAGAGGGCGAGGTGGGTGGCCAGGCGTGCCGCTGTAGACAGATCCGCCGTGGCGAAGAGAAGGGCCCGGGACGCATCGGCTCGGACGCTGAGCAGTCGCCAGGCCGCCGCCAGGGCGCCGGGATCGAGCCCCAGAAAGGGATCGTCGAGGATCAGGATCGGCACGTCGCGAGATAGAGTGAGCAGGAGCCCAAGCCGGCTGCGCTGTCCGAGGGAGAGGGCTTGCGCTGGCTGATCGAGGGGCAGCGGCAGGGCCTTGAGCACCTCGGCGGCAACGTCGGCCTCCCAGTCGGGCAGGCGGCTCAGGAGGGACAGCCAGTCGCCCACCTTCGGCCCCCCTTCCAGGGGGCAGCCTTCGGGGAGATAGGCCAGGGCGCCGTTCCGGACGACGGCTCCCGCATGGGGCCGCAGGGCGCCGGCCAGGGTGGCACAGAGCGTGGATTTTCCCGCTCCATTGACCCCCACCAGGGCCCAGCACTCCCCAGCAGACAGACGAAGCGAGAGATCCTGAAACAGACCCGGCTGGGCGAGACCCTGGGCCAGAAGAAGGGGAGGGCTCATGGGATGGGCTCCACCGCGTCGTTTGAGGCCTGCTCCAGGGCCGCGGGCCAGAGGGGCAGCAAGGTTTGAGGGGCATGACCTTGGGCCAGGGCCTCCCGGGCCAGGGTGATCAGGCGCGCTTCGAGCTCGCGGAGCCCCGCCTGGGCCTGCACGCCCGGGGTGACACAAAAGGGCCCGCCCCGTCGCCGGGTGAGCAGACCATCGGCCTCCAGGGCCTGGTAGGCCTTGGCGACGGTGTGGTAGTTGATGCCGATCTGGGCCGCCAACTCGCGCACCGCCGGCAGCACCGACTCGGCGGGCAGTGCGCCGCTGGCGATGGCGGCGCGCAGGGCCACGGTGAGCTGATGGTAGATCGGCACCGCCGAGGTGGGGTCGATGGAGAGCTGCATCACTCCTGCACCACCGGGGCCGCCCCGTCGGCGGGGCTGGGATCGAGCCCCACATGGGGGTCTGGCTGAAGCGGCCGCAGGGGCAGATTGGGGTCCTGGGGATCCGACACAAAACCGAGGGCCGGCATCCCCTCCGGGCCCAGGCAGGCGCCGTCGATCTGGAGCACGCGGCTGTCGGCCGGCGACCCGAAGACATTGTGGCCCACCGCCTGTCCGTCGCCCCGAAAACGGAGGTCCAGATAGGTGAGGTCGACCTTGGGCAGGGGGCACTGGGCCACGGTACCCTCCCCATCGGTGAGAAAGAGCACCCCGCCGCCGGCCCCATCGACCTGAACCAGGGCCACCGAGCCCGCCGGCCCCAGTTCGCCAAAGAGGGCCCCGGGCGGGCCGATCGGGCGGCGCACACCCCCCTCGGTCAGCCAGGCCTGCCGCGGCCCGAAGACCAGCGCCATCTCGGGGATCTCGAGCAGGCGCCCATCGCGCTCCACCACACGACCCGGGGCCACCAGCAGGGGCTGGCCCGACCAGAATTGAGCCGGCAGCAGGCTGAACAGTCCGAGGACCAGGCCGCCGCCGATCAGCCGCCCAGCGTCTCGGGCGCGGGGGCGGATATCTGCGCAGGTGTACAGGGCGAGCGGCCCGGCGATGACGGTCAACAGCAGGCGCAGGGTCAGGCCCTCCAACACGCTCCACCGCCCGCCCTCCCAGTCGGCCTGACCGCCCAATCCCAGGGCACCCAGCCAGAGCAGGGGGCCGACGAGGCCGACGAGGCCGCGGCCAAAGCGCCGACTCAGGGCGCTTAGGGTGTACAGACCGAGGGGGAAGAGGGTCAGCGCGAGGGCGAAGAGGGACGCCTCGGGTCGGTGAGGGTCGAAGAGCTCGAAGATGCCGCGGTCATCGGCGCGGAGGAACAAGGCCGCGCCCCCGGCCAACAGGCTGAGCGCCGACAAGTGGCACCCGGCCTCGGCGAGGGCGAGGCGGCGAGGCGGGATCAGCGCCGCCCAGAAGTCCGAGCGCGTGGTGGTGAGCCCCCAGGCCGAGGCCCAGCAGGGGGGCCAGCACCAGCAAGCAGAAGTGGAGCCAGCCGGTGCTCCCCTCGTCGGGGAGCACGAGAGGAAGGGCCAGCGCGAGGGGGACCCCGAAGTAAAGCGGCTTGCGGCGCAGCGCCTC